>DATCDR010000059.1:0-50376 GCA_036510575.1 Acidimicrobiales bacterium
ACAAAGCTTGGCACGCCAGTAATATACTGAGTATATTCTCTGGTGTCCTACTAATAAGGTCGCCGCTTCTCCCTCAAAGGATGGACGCAACGTGAGCCTGCTCGAACTTCAGAACGTCTCAAAGTCCTACGGCGACGGCGAGGTCACCGTGCATGCCCTAGTGCGCATCGATCTCTCGATCGACAGCGGACATCTGATTGCGGTAATGGGGCCGAGCGGATCAGGGAAGTCCACCCTCTTGACCATCGCCGGAGGCCTCGAAGAGCCGACCAGTGGCGACGTGTTGATCGACGGAGCATCGCTTTCTTCGATGTCCCGCAACGACAAGGCGCGTCTTCGTCGACGAAGGATCGGCTTCGTTTTCCAGGACTACAACTTGTTGTCTGGTCTTACCGCGGTCGAGAACGTCTCGTTGCCACTTGAGCTCGACGGCGTGGCGATGAGAAAAGCGCGCAACGCGGGCATGGCGGCACTTGCGGAGCTCGGACTCACGGAGCGGGCAGCTCACTATCCTGGCCAGCTCTCCGGTGGAGAGCGTCAGCGGGTCTCGATTGCGCGGGCCGTCGTCGGCGAGCGGCATCTGCTCCTTGCCGACGAGCCGTCCGGCGCACTCGACTCGACGAACGGCGAGGCGGTGATGCAGCTCATCCGGGACGCATGCAAGCGCGGTGTCGCCGCGGTGGTCGTCACCCACGACGCACACCTCGCAGAGTTCGCCGACCGGGTCGTGTTCTTACGTGACGGGCACGTCGTGGATCAGGCGACCCAACCGTCCGCCGATTACCTGCTTGACGCGAGCACTCGGCAATGAAGGCGACCCTGCTCGTACGGCGAGCGGCTGCGCTCCATTGCACCCATCGACAGGACGCAACGAACGCCAAGGGGCCTCGATGAGCACCGCAACTCTTGAGCTTGCCTCGGCATCACGACCCGCCGACGGTGGTGTGCCAGCACGGCGAGCAGTCGTCCGCTGGGCATGGCGACTCTTCCGGCGCGAGTGGCGCCAACAGCTTTTGATCCTCGCCCTCATCGTGGTCGCTGTTGCTGCGACGATCGTCGGTTCGGCTGTCGCAACCGATTCCCGTCAACCTGCCAACTTCGGCTTCGGTACCGCAGGGGACCTTGTCACATTCCAGGGTTACAGCCCGCACGTCGCGAGCGAGATCGCGACGGTGCAAAAGCGGTTCGGACGTACGGAGGTGATCGAGGGCGAGACTTTTAGCATCCCCGGAACGATCAACACCTTTCAGCTTCGCTCCGAGAGCACCGATGGACCCTTCAGCAAGCCAATGCTCTCGCTGCTTAGCGGGCGGTTCCCGTCTGGGGCGAACGAGGTCGCAGTCACGAGCGGGGTAGCGTCGGCGTTCCACCTGAACATTGGGGACCTCTGGCACCAGGGATCGACGCGGCGCGTCGTTGGGATCGTCGAGAACCCTCAGAGCCTCCTCGACGAGTTCGCACTCGTAGCACCAGGCCAATTGTCGACGCCTAGCCAGGTCACGGTGCTCTTCGATGCGCCAGGCGCCGTGCCGAACATCCGAGGGGCCCAGGTGGAAACGCCGGCAAGCGTCGCTGCGGCGAACCCGCTCAACCCCGAGACGATCTCACTCGCGGCCCTCGTCCTTGGCATGTTGCTCGTCGCGCTCGTCTCGATCGGTGGGTTCACCGTGCTTGCCCAGCGCCGGCTGCGCGCGATCGGGATGCTCGAGTCGCTCGGCGCGACCGACAGGCACGTACGTCTCGTCGTGCGAGCGAATGGAGCGGTGGTCGGGATCGTCGGCGCGGGCATTGGATTCGCGTTGGGCTTTGTGGTCTGGCTCGCCTACCGTCCTAGCCTCGAGCAGAGCGCGCACCACGTGATCGGCGTATTCGGTCTGCCGTGGCTCGTCGTGGTGCTCTCGATGGTGCTCGCGGTCGTGGCGACCTATTTCGCGGCGTCTCGGCCCGCAAAGGCGATCACGCGGGTGCCGATCGTTTCCGCGCTCTCTGGTCGGCCGGCGCCACCCAGGCAGATCCGGCGCTCGGCGCTTCCGGGCATCGTCTTGATCGTCGTCGCCTTCTTGCTACTTGGGTACTCCGGTGCCAGCGACGGCAACGGCGGGGGAGCGGCCGAGCTTCTCTTCGGCCTCGTCTTCCTTATTCCGGGCGTGATCTTGCTTTCGCCATTCCTCCTCTCCGTAGTAGCTAGGTTCGCCCGCCGGATGCCGATCGGACCCCGCCTCGCGCTACGGGATCTCGCGCGATTTCGGGCGCGGTCCGGCTCTGCTCTCGCGGCGATCAGCCTGGGCGTGCTCGTGGCCGTCATCGTCTCGCTCGCCGCAGCGTCGCGCTACGGGAACGTCCTCGACTATGCCGGACCGAACCTCGCGTCCAACCAACTCGCGCTCCATTACTACGCGCCGCCACCGCCTGGCACCATTCTCTACGGACCGAACGGCCAAACTCACGTGCAAAAGGGATCGCTTCCAGCGTTGAGCCCGACCCAGCTGGCCACGAGTGGACGAAATATCGCCACCGCACTCGACGCGCAGCTGATTCCGCTCGTTTCGTCGGACGCCAACCTCAGCGTCGTCAATACGGGGAACGGACATGGGCGAAACTGGAACGGAGCGGTCTACGTCGCGACACCGCAGCTACTCCGGGCCTTCGGCATCACTGCTTCGGAGATAAAGCCGGACGCCGACGTCTTGACGGCGCGGCCGGGCCTGTCTGGGGTCTCAGGGCTCTTTATGACCTACGGCAACGGTGGCAGTAATAAGGGTGGCGACAACGGCATAGGAAGCGGACCGGGAGGACTCCAGGCGACCTGTACGGCGAGAAACGGCTGCCTCGCTCATCCGGTGATCCAGGAGTTGGGTGCCTTGCCGGCCGGAACGTCTGCGCCCAACACCGTGATCACCGAACAGGCCGTCCGCAAGTTCCATCTCCATCTGAGTGTCAGCGACTGGCTCGTCATCGGCACCCAGCCGTTCACCGCGTTACAGATCACCGACGCCGAGGCGACTGCGGCAACGGGCCAGCTCACCGTTGAGGCGAAGAACGACCAACCAAGCTCGTACCAGATCATCAACTGGGCTACGGCGTTTGGGATACTTCTCGCGCTCGGAATCCTCGCAATGTCCGTCGGACTCGTCCGAAGCGAGGCAGCGAGCGATCTCCGGACGCTCACGGCGACGGGCGCGAGCAGCTTCACGCGCCGAAATCTGACCGCTGTGACGGCGGGTGCTCTCGGCTTCTTGGGTGCACTGCTCGGAGTTGTAGGGGGCTACATCGCCCTCATCGGATGGCTCCAGCACAACTCCCTAAACGGTGGCATCTCGGCGCTCGGCAACGTCCCGATCAAGAACCTCCTCGTGATCCTCGTCGGAATGCCACTCGCCGCCGCCCTCGGCGGTTGGCTGCTCGCCGGACGTGAGCCGTCCGGAGTTGCCCGTCAGCCGTTGGAGTGATCGCATCGTTCCGGCTCGGTTCTGCGGATCTCGAACGCCCTGCACCGTCTTCTGCTTCGAGCGTTCGCGAGCTGCTCGGCGCTTCGTACTGGGCTGTAGGCGACGCGGAGCGACCTTGATCAGAACGGGTCGCAGGCACACTCGTGCTCTCGTGCCGCGCCTTGTCGTGAGGTGAAGTAATCGGCCCCGATGGACCGTCGTTTGCCGATCTAAGTGGCGCCGATCGAGTGAGACGTGCGCAGACTCAGTTCTGGCCTGTTCGCTACCCTGCGGGTGGCGCGCCCAGGCGATCGCCAGTGCTAGATCCGTCGACTGTCTGCTGGATGTCGGGACGTGCGAGCGCGAGGTAGGTCACGAGAACGAATACGGCGACGGCGAACACCACTGCGGTAGGTCCGTCGCCGAAGTCGATGCCGCTTAGTTTTCGTGTCCTGCTGATGTAGTCGGCGAACGACGCTCCAAGAGGACGGGTGGTCACGTAGGCCATCCAGAATGCGACGACTGAATTGAGGCGAAATCGCCACCACGCCATCGCTGGGAGCAAGATGACCACACCGAAGAGGATCCCTGAACCCAGATAGCCAAGGTTGAGCGAGGTCGCGGTGAAGTCTCCGAGCGCTGTGCCGAGAGCGAAGGTGGCGAACACGGTCGCCCAGTAGAAGGCCTCTCGGCGCTGCGTGGTGATGCTGTGGATGGAGAGCGTTCCCTCATTGTGGTACCAACTCCAGAAGATCGCGCTCAAGATGACCGCCCATAAGAGCGTCGTGCCTCCATAGGGGATCTTGACGTCGAGATGGAGGAAGTCCGAGATACCGGTGCCGAAGATGGCGATGGCGTAAGCGAGGAACCAGTAGGCGAACGCTCGGTAGCGCCGCGTCCGGAACTGCATCACCAACCCGATGACGAAGACGGCTACCTCGGCACCGCCACCTTTGATGTTTCCCCAGCTCTTTAGGTAGTCCGACGTGGCCTCTCCGCCGGCAGTGGTCAGGATTTTGACCACCCAGAAGGCGAAGATGATCTCCGGGACCTTCGCCGTGACGGGCGCGGGAAAAAAGCGTCCGACGACGGGTACTCGGCCATCGTTCGGCACTGGGCTGCGTGAGGCTTTCGGGCGTAGACCTTTGGAGCTGCTCACGCTGTTCGGGATTCCTTTCGAGCCGTTCAGCCGAGCATATAAGTCATTGTCGAGATCGATCAGTCAGGGTTTCAGTCGTCGAGCCGATACTGCCACGGGATGCCGCTTCGCCTCATCCGTGCACCGATGAGGATTGCAGGGTCGCAGGTGCGCTGGAGACGAGAAACGCGAGGCAGGTGCCGACGAGCAGCAGAAGTCCTGCGAGAAGGAAGGATCTGTCGTAGCCAGACGTAACTGCTGCGCCCCTGGCGAGGCCTTTTGAACGATCGTGAGCGCTCGTGCTCGCGGCGACCGTCGCGAGCACAGCGAGACCGAGCGCGCCGCCCATCTGACGAGTCGTGTTGATCAAGCCCGCTGCGAGCCCCCGCTCGGCAGGTGCGACCCCATTTGTAGCCGTCAGTGTCATGGGCACAAAGCTGACGCCGACGCCGAAGCCAAATATCGCCATTGGGCCGAGCAGGTAGACCCAGTAGCTCCCTCCGAAAGGGAGGAATGACAACCAAAAGAGACCGCCGGCCGCGAGCGCGGTGCCGATGATCAGCTGCCGCTTTGCTCCGATGAGCGCTACGAGGCGCGGTGCGAGGAGCGCACCTACCAACGTTGTCGTCGCCGGCGGCAGCATCGCCACTCCCGTGCGGAGTGCACTGAAGCCAACGAGCTGTTGTAAGTAGAGCGATACGAAGAAGAACACGCCGAAAAGTCCCGCGCCGATCGTCACTCCGATGCCGTTTGCCGCAGTGAGTGACCGCCGCCGGAAAATGCCGAGCGGCACAAGTGGTTGAGCGGCGACTCTCCCTTCGATGAACAGCGCTACGGCCAGCAATGCCACCCCCGCGACCATCGGAATCACGGTTTCGGCAGATCCCCATGGACGGGTGTCGGTATTCACGATGCCGTAGACGAAAAGCGTCAACCCGCCGGTGATCGCGAATGCGCCGCCGAGATCGAGTTGGCCTCGAGGCCCTTCCGCTCTAAGCACCGGCAGCGCTCGCTGGCTCATCGCGAGCATCACGACACCTGTTGGGACATTGACGAACAGGACCCATCGCCAGTTGAGAAGGTCGATCAAGATACCGCCAGCCAGGACGCCTGCGACGGAACCGCAGGACGCGACCGCCGACCACACGCCCATAGCCCGACGACGCTCGGTGACCTCGACGAATGTCGAGGTCAGAATTGTCAGTGCAGTTGGCGCCAAGATGGCTCCTCCAACGCCTTGGATCGCGCGTGCGCCAATCAGCCATGCACCGCTTTGCGCCAGGCCACCCAGCAGACTCGCTCCGGTGAAGAGGACCACGCCGATCATGAACATTCGGCGCTTGCCGAAAAGATCCGCTGCACGTCCGCCGAGCATGAGGAAGCCCGCGAACGTGAGCGTGTAGGCGTTGACCACCCACTGCTGTGACGTGATCGTTAAGTGAAGGGCCTGTCGCATCTGGGGAAGCGCGACGTTCACGATCGTTCCATCGAGGACGACCATGAACATCGCGAGAGCACAGAGCACGAGCGTCGTTGACTTCGAACTTGCCCGGCCTTGTGTTTGCGTAGCCGTCAACGAAGCCTCCCGACGCTGCTAGTCAAGATCGGCCGCGACCCTACGTTGTGGACAAGAGTAAACGGCGCGGCGCCGGACCCGCACTGTTGTGCTCGGCCAATCTAAAGCCGTCTTGACGCGTCGCACGCATCGACGGGCTCTTGAAGTGTCACCGACCTCGTCACCTCACCTGTGATCGGTAGCCGAGACCTCCCGACGCAACCGCTCGGACCCCTGAGAGGCCCGGGAGGACGGCGGCGGGGCCGGTGTGACCGCCTTCGCTATAGCTCTGCGCGACAGCTACTCGCGGGCTGGTGGGCGGCTGCTCGCAGAGGCCGCCCTTAGTCCGGCTGTGCGAAGCAATAGGACTCGCCTCTGACGAGCATTCTCGATGTCGATCGACGAAAGCGTGCTCGAGCAATTCGTCGCGTACACTCCGCTCGTTCCATTCAACTGTGGCGACGTCACAACGACGTAACGGCCACCTGATCTCGGAGGCAGTAGCTTGCTCAATCGGAAAACAAACCGTCGCGATGCGGCACCACTTCGTGCGAAGTGCTTCGGGGCGATCGCGCTGGTCGGCGTGGCGGCGAGTGCCGTGATGACGACTCCCGGGCTCATCGGGGCGAGCACGACGAGGGCAGCCAGCTCGATCTGCTCAAAGGTCCCGGCCTCCAAGGTTGCGGCGATAGTCGGCTACTCGGTGCCGGCAGGGCAAGTCAGTACCGTCACCCTCCCCGCTACGAAGACCAACTATGAGATCTCCACGACGAACACCTCGTGTACGTACGGCTCGGTGGCGAGTCTCGCGACGCTTTCAAAGGTGGTCATCCTCACCATAGATACGACGACGAAGGCGCTCACGCCAGCTGAGTTCAAGGCGTCCTTGGCGAAGCTCGCGAGCGATGGCGTGAAGATGACGCTCAAGTCGTACTCCGGCCTTGGTGCCAACGCTTACTACTTCACCGAGTCGGTATCAGGTACCACTACCGAGGGCCTGAGCGTGATCAACGGGACTCACGGCTTCGGTGCGGCCGTCGAGTCCAACAAGTTGTCGCAGGCCAAGCTCGCACAGCTCACCAAGCTCGCGGGCTCGCTGTAGGTTTCCGCGGCCCCCGCATCTCTGCCGGACCTCTACTCGGCAGATGGAGGGCCATCCGTCGTTCGTAACGGTCTTCAAGGAGTGGCCGCACGAGAGCATGAGCGACCGCTCCGGCTCAGAATGCGTCGCGCGTAGTCGCCTGCGTCCACCCCGTCGGCGCCTCAGCGAGATGGGCGACGCACTCATCAGGCTTCAATGCCGTCGTTGCGCACGACAGCTAGCCACCAAGCAACGGATCGGTTTTTACACGCTCGTTCAGTCGGGCAACCATGGCGGCGAAGTCGCGTACTTCCCGATCGGTCCAGCCGCGAAGCCATCTGCCGAGAGCGGCACGCACACCGTCGGTGGCAGCGAGCACTGCATCGTCGCCGGCGCCAGTCAGCTCGAGGACGACGCCGCGCTTGCCGGGGCGCTCTCCTGCGCGTTCAACGAGGCCGCGTTCAACGAGTGGGTTGATCTGGCGCGAGAGCGTTGACTTGTCTAGCCCGAAGAGCGCCGCCAGATCTGCGGCGCGCGTTCCGGGGTTTCCAGCGATGCGGGTCAGCAACGTGTAATCGACGAGGCTCAGGCCGGCGTGGATCTCACCTGAGAACTCCTGGGAGCGACGCACAAGGAGCGAGAGCTCGTCGTAGAGCGCGTCGACGAAGGCCTTCCTTGACATCCGCGCTCCCAGAGTTGCAATCTACAACTTAGCTATAGAGTTGTACTCAGCAACACTAAGACACGGAAGCACCGCCCGCGTGGAGCCCGAGGAGGTCATCATGGCGACCCGTACTGAAATCTCTCCCCAAGATGCAGGAACGCTCGAAGCACGATCCGACTACCTCGTCGCTGTCGTCGGTTTCGACGGCTCCGAAGCGTCGGAGCGTGCGCTCCACAGCGCTGAGCGATTTATTCGTGGACGACTCGGTTCGCTGGTTGTGGTGTTTGTCGCCCGAGCGCCCGGCGCGGCAGCGATGAGTCCATCCGCCACCAGCGAGATCCGATCCGCACTTGACGCGCAGGCCGAGCAGCTTGCGAGCGTGATCCCGACGCTGCTCGGCGAGGAACGACGGTGGCGCTTCGAGCGACGCGAGGCGCGGTAGCCGATCAGTTGATGGCAGTCGCTCATGACGAGAGCGCGTCGTTTGGTCCTGACGCTTCGGTGATAGTTGTAGTTGGCAAGGCTTCCAAGCCGCTCCACCATCTCGTCGGTTCAGTACCTGTCGGACTCGTTCGGCACGAGCGTTTCCCGGTAGTCGTCGTTCCGTAGCCACGCGGACCTGGTTCGGCTTGAGCGGGTCCGGACGTTTTCAGACTTCGATCTCGATGACCTCGCCTTGCCACACAATCGAGAGACGTGTGGCGGAGTCGGGGACTCCGGAGTCGAACAGCGAAGTGCCAGAGCGAAGTCCCTTTGGCCGCGACTCGAGATTCGAAGTTGCACGCCGGTACGTCGTGTCGAGATCGTCCGAGAGAGTCACGTACGCTTCCGACGAGTCCTGCTGCAGGTTCGCTGAGAACAGCCGCGTATCTTTCATCAAGTCCGCGATCGGCTTTGGGATCCCAGACATATGCCAAAACACCTGGACGCCTTCGTCGAAGAAGAGCACCCCGGTGACCCAGAACTCGAGGCCGTCAGATCCAACGCGGGCCGATGGACCGGAAGCGACCTTCATCGGGTAGCGCGGCCACTCCCGTGATTTAGCCGTCGGTCCGGATCTCGATGACGCCTCAAGTCCAACCGGGCGAGGGAGGAACTCGAGGACCCTTCGTCGCACGACTGGGATCGGTGTCCCGAGGCTCTCGAGAACTTCGACGACAACGCCGTCGCTTCCTCGCACGAGGCCAAGGAGCAGGTGTTCGGTTCCGATGTAGTTGTGACCGAGTTGGAGCGCTTCGCGTTGTGCAAGCTCGAGGACCTTTTTCGCCGGCTGCGTGAACGCCGGCGATCCGGCCGGCGCCGAGGCTTGGCCGAGCGGACCGGTCTTCTCTTGGACCTTCTCGCGTGCTGCCTCGACTGAGATGCCGAGCGACTCGAGCGCTTTCGCCGCGAGACCCTCGCCCTCCTTTATGAGACCGAGGAGGATGTGCTCGGCACCCAATGAATCTGTGGTCAAGGAGGAGCGCTTCTTCTTGGCTGTACACGAGGACGCGACGAGCGCGATCCGTGAAACGTTCGAACACCTGATCAGACTATGACGCGGCCCGGACTCGGAGGCCGTGAGCTGCTCGGACTGACGTCTCCACGATCGACTTTGCGGGAAGGCGCAGCGCGACGATTGCACCAGTTGTCATCACTTCGCGACCGGCGTCACCGCGCTCGCCTTCAGCGATGCGATCGACCGGCGCTCAGACGGGGTAGCCGTTCTCGCTCGAGGGAGTGTCGGGGCTGCCCGCGACTGTCGGCGCGATCCGGTCGATCTCTGCGATCTCCGCAGCGTTCAGCTGCATGGTCGCTGCATTCGCATTCGACTGCACGTGCTGTGCACTCGCCGCGCCGGGTAGTACCGCGGCGAGCCCCGGCTCCGCCAGAAGTCGCGCGAGCGCGACGTCGAGGACGGTGCGACCGCGCGCCTCGGCGAATGCGGCAAGTCCCTCGAGGACGTCGAAGTGCTCGTCGGTGAAGGCGGCCTCTTGTCGGCGCGGATGAGCCGTCGCGAGGCGCGAGCCGGGCTTCAGCTCTTCTCCCCGATGGAAGTGCCCGGTGAGCAAGCCGTGGTAGATCGGAAAGTAGGCGGTGAACGCCAGGCCGGTCGACGCGCAGTACGGCAGCACATCGAGCTCCATCTTGCGATTCAACAGGTTGTAGTCGTTCTGTACCGAGACGAATCCGCTCCGACCGTCACCGACGGCCGCAGCCGCCTCCTCGAGCTGCGCGACGCCGACGTTCGAGCAGCCGAACTCTCGGATCAGCCCGTCGCGCGCGAGCTCGCTCAGCGCGCCGAGGGTCTCTTCGACGGGGACATCAGCCACGGCGTGGTGCAAGGTGTACAAGTCGATGTAGTCCACACCGAGGCGCTGCAGACTTGCCTCGGCGTGGGCACGCGCCTCGTCGGGTCGCCCGTCGTACTTTGTCGCGACGACGGCACCGTCACGGTGACCCTTCAAGGCTTTGCCGACGACCTCTTCGCTCTGACCCCTGCCATAGCCCTCCGCGGTGTCGAAGTAGGTGATTCCCGCGTCCAAGGCCGCGTGCACGACCTCGTCGACGAGATCCTGGTCGTAGCCGTTCGCGAAGTTGTTGCAACCGAGGGCGACGACCGAAACCTCGAGCGAACCGATCTTGCGTGTCTCCATGGACCCCTCCAACGCGTCAGCGACCCCACCACCTCGGCCGGCGGCCGAGACTGAGATTATCGCGGCGCCAACCGCAGGTTTCCGGGAGCGACTAGCCGGTGTAGTCCACCGTAAAGCTGGCTGAACTTCCGAAACCGGTAAACGAACCGGTTATGTGCTGCGACCCGGAAACCGCGGATAGCTCGATCCAGACCGGAATGGGTTGCCTTGCTCGTTTGGCGGAAGGGGATCGACACGAGATTTCGGGTGGCGTTTCCCGCGAACGCGACGATTCGGAAGAGCGGTGGTCCCTCCCACTCGAGGGACCGAGGTACGCACTTGGTGGCATGTTGGACGCTCAATGTGACCGTCGTGACCTGTCACGGTTCCACAAAGGCTCGGCAAGATCGTTTGACTCGATGAGACGACGATCGTCAATGACGGTGCCGCGTCTGCGCTCGTAGCTGTGAGGTTCAGCCCGCAGAGCGGTAGCACGATAACAGGGAGCATTCGCGTGATCCTGCGACCACGGAGCATGTTGCGCACCACGCAATGATGGCCCACGTCGGAGCTCGTCTGACGGGTGAAGGCCAGCCGCTCGTGTCGCCGGCATCGCGCGTTGTGAATGCAGTTCGGGCCGCGAGCACGCTATTTGGCAGTTGGTTCCCGGTACTCACGCCCTCGTCTTCCAGGTGGCGCACCGAGATGATCAAGCCGTGCCCTGGCTAGCTTGCACTACGACGTTGAGCAATGGGCCGCTCTTCCTCGCAATCAGTCTGGAGGCGGCATCGGCGTCCAGTGGGGCTGCCATGAGGTATCCCTGGGCCAGATCGCACCCGAGTGTGGCGAGCACATCTCGTTGGTGCTCGCTTTCCACGCCGACTGCGACTGAAGTCAAGCCGAGACTTTTCGCAAGATCGACGATGGCCTTTACAAAAGCCGAGCTGCCGCCGGCGGCCTCGTCCAAGGACTCGACGAAGGACTTATCGATCTTCAAGATGTCGACGGGAAAGCTGCGCAGATGACTAAGCGACGAGTAGCCCGTTCCGAAGTTGTCGAGCGCCAGCCGTGCTCCGATGGCACGAAGGCCAATCGCTGTATCCAACACGGCGTCGGATTGGAGCAGGAGTTCGTTGGCGGAGATCTCAAGGACGAGTTGTCCTGGACGTAGTCCACTGATTGCCAGTGCTGTCTGCACGTCATCGAGGAGATGAGGGTTCTGCAGCTGCCGACTGGAGATGTTGACGGCCATCGTCGACGACGCGGTGAGCTGTGATCCCCATGCCAAGGCCTGTTCGGCCGCCGTTTCGAGCACCCATCTCCCGATCGGCACGATATGCCCACTCTCTTCGGCGAGCGCCAGGAACCGATCAGGCCCGCTCTCGCCGAGCGTCGGATGGCGCCACCGCAGCAGCGCCTCGAAGCCGACCAACTCCCCGTCGCTAAGTGCAAACTGCGGCTGGTAATTGAGGAACAACTCCGAGTGGCGAAGCGCCTCGCCCAGAGCATTCTTGAGGGCGAGGTGGTCCATGACCCGATCGCGCATTGCCGGCTCGAACAGTTGGTATCGGTTCTTTCCGGCACTCTTGGCTTCGTACATCGCCGAGTCGGCGTCGCTTAGCAGTCGCGCCGTGGTGGTAGCAGTAGCCGCAACCGCGAGCCCTACGCTCGCCGAAAGGACGATGTGCCGCTCCTCGATCTCCACCGGCACGGAGAGCGCGGTCACAATGCGCTCTGCGATGGCGACACCGATGTCGGGGTGCGCCACGTTCTCCATCAGCACTGCGAACTCGTCGCCGCCGAGCCGAGCCACGGTGTCCCCGGGCCGTACGATCGACGAAAGCCGCGTCGCGACGACACAGAGCACGTCATCGCCGATGCCATGCCCGAGGCTGTCGTTGATGCTCTTGAATCCATCGAGATCGCAGAAGCAGAGCGCTACGACGCCGCCGATGCGTGGAGCCGCGGCGAGTGCATGATTGACGCGTGCTTGCAGCAGCGCGCGGTTCGCAAGGCCCGTGAGCGCGTCGTGGAACGCCTGGTATCGCAGGTCCGCCTCCAGCGCGCCCTGTGCGTCAAGGGCCTCCGTCAAACCCCGCGTCTGACCGGCCAACCGCCCAAATAGCCACCACATTCTTAGGACGACGAGTGAGAAGAGCGTCATGGAGAGTCCAGCGAGCACGCCCACATCGACGGACGTACCGTGCAGTTCCGAAATGAGGAGGATGGCTGGCGACACAAAGCCCGCGAGGGCAACGACTGGTAGACGCCGTCGGTCAACGGTGCTCGGTGTCGCAGAGATAGCGGTAATTCGCTCCATCGAGGGGTGCCATGCAGCGACCGCCAGTAGCACATAGGCGATGAGCCACCCCGAATCGACTGGGTTCCCGGTGGAGTAGCTGCCGTGTTGCGTCAGTACGTCGTAGATGAAGTCCGCTACGAGCATCGACAGTAGCGACGCCGCAAGCAGCTTGTGGAACGGCAGTCGCGAAGTGTCGAACATTAGCGCCTGGAGAACGACAAAGAGGACGACGATGTCCATCATCGGGTAAGCGATCGTCACGAGCTTGGCGAAGCTGCTCATCGCCGAGGCGCTCGCCTCGCTTCCCATGAGGAAGTGCCACGACAGCGCGAGCGCGCCGATCGAAATGATCGCCGCATCGGCGTAGTTCTCTCGCGCGAACCCACTGCGGGCTCGAGCGAGGCCCCTCACCCCGGCGAACACGAAGGGATAGCCCAACAGGTAGAGCGCGTCGGCGACTGACGGGAACGGGACGGCTCGGTGGAGCACGAACTGGTAGATGTCGTACACCCCGTCTCCGAGGACGAAGCAGAGGTTGCCGGCGGCTAGGAGGTACCAGTAGCGACGACCGGTCGGACGCCGGATCCATACTGCGGCCAGGACGGCGATGATCGAGATGAGTCCGATCGCGGAGTAGCCAAGGTCTTTCGGTCCCGCCCCGGGCAAAGCGAAATAGCCGATCACTGCCATGATGCCCGCAACGAGCATCCACTTCCACGCCGCCATACCGTTATATGACGACGCTTTGGCCGAGTTTGTTTAGGTGAGGCGACGAGGGTGCATCGCGACATAGCGCTCCCCGCTGACGTCGGCTGTCGTCTTTTAACTTCGGAACTGAGCAACGACGAGATCGTTGCGACCTAATGAGTTTGGGCGCGTGCAGCCACAACAAGACGGAAAGTCCGTCAGGCCGGCCCGAGCCTGGGGATTAGCCGACGTCAGTGAAGTCGTACGGAGCCGTCCCTTTGCAGCTGCCATCCTGGATTGTGTGCCACCTCCCAGGGATGGCCGTCGGGATCGATGAACACGCCGGAGTAGCCACCCCAGAACGTGGCGGCACCGCCGCGAGCAATCGTCGCCCCTGCTTCCTTCGCTTCGGCAAGGACCGCGTCGACCGCGCCCGGACTTGATGCGTTGTAAGCAAGTGTGACGCCACCCCAGCCACCTTTATCGACCACACCGCTGTCATCGCGGAGGAGATCCCGTCGCCAGAGAGCGACGATCATCGCTCCTGCCTGGAAGAACACGACCTCACCGTCGGGAGACTCCCCCGACCACCCGAGAGCTTCGTAGAAACTGCGAGCGCGACTGAGGTCACGCACTCCCAGGGTCGCGAGCGAAAGGCGTTGGTCCACCTGTGAAGCATGCCAGGTGAAGTTGTGACCGAACAGGCGCAGGGACGCCGCTCATCGTGATCTCGAACTAGCCGACGTCTAGGTACTCGAAGACGGGCCGGGCCGTCCCTAGCGGGGGGACTCGCCGCTGCGCCGTCGGTGTTGATGACGAGCCGTCGCCCACTCGACGAGCGCCCTGGCATCGCGCCGTCCCGGTCCAGATGGACCCTGGGGATTAGCAAGTACGGCGAACTCGAGAAGCCGAAGGGCGCCGCCCGCGATGCGGACGACGCCCTTGTGGCGGCGACTCTTGCACCGCAACGCTTAATTATCCGGGTGTTGAATAGCCTCCAACTCGATGAATCGGGCCTGGGCGAGACAACCGTCGGAGTGCTCGGTTGAAGCGTTAGTGCCTGTGGCCAAAGCCACGGAAGTGGTTCGGACCACCGCGGTTCGGTACGGAGAAGCCGAAGTCCGAGGAGTGATCAAACCCCTGGTGTCCAGTGCCCACGCCGAGATAGAGCGCGAGCAGCGAGCCATCTGGTTGTGGGAGGCCGAAGGCTTCGACGGCGGCACCTGCGATGACGCTCGCCAAGGTCACCATTCCGCCGTGCGTAAAGACCACCGTCTGGGGATTCACATCGATGGTCTTTAGCGTTGTGGACTGTCCAAGCGTGACCACCACCGTCGAGGACGTGGCGGTCTGGACGATGCCTCCGATGACCGACAGCTCGATTCGAACCGACACCGCGTCCAAGCTTGTGTGGTTCGCGTCCACCGTCCCGCTCACTTGGATCATCGAGCCGACCGCGAGGTCGGTGGACGACGGGGGAGGTGTCATTTTCATCGGGCCTTCTGAGTACGTGGTCGTCGAACCGAGGACGATCGTTCGCCAGAATCCGCTGTCATCTTGAATGACGACGGAGCCGGCGCCCATCGAGACGACACTGCCGAAGAGCTCCACGTTCGACGAACCTGGTTCGCCGCCGTGGTGAGCGACAGAGGTCTTCGCGTGGAGACCGGGGTGCGCCATCGACGAGGCTAGAGCGGCCGAGGGCAACGCAAGGCAGAGCGCCAATCCGACTACGGCCGCGGGTAGAAGACGGTGACGCTGTACGGCGCGCCTTCCCAGTTCGTGTCTCGAAATCATCATCAACTGCTCCTTTGCGGTAACGAGCACGGGTCGAGGACTCACGGGCTGAGATGACCAAAGTGCGGTCCCCGCGTGCGAGTCGACTCGCGCTTCTGCGATCCCTAACGGCAGAAAAAGACGACGATTCAAGCGACTGCAGGCTGACCGCAGATGCGCACGTCATCCCGATCCGAATCGGTCTCGGTGCTCGCCCAGGACTTATTGGTGAAGCCGCGGGTGCTTGAGCCTTCCCGTGAGCTGACCTCGAGGCAATGAGATGTTTGCTGTGCAGGTGCCCGTCTGATAAACAATCGCCAATCGCCATATTGCACAGGATCGGCTGATCCTCAACGACGGGCGATGTGGCAGGACCAAGTGGGCAAGGCTCGTTCGAGCTCAACGTCGATGGGATTGCCGGCCACGCCGAGAGTAAGAGGAGGGCCGTGGAGATCATCGGGCGGAGTGAGCGGAACGTCGATCGCGTCAATTGGGAGGACGACTACCTCGATGTTGAGTCGATCCTGAAGCTCGTCGCACGCCTTGAGGAGACGGCCGTTGGAGAGCAGTTCCTCTTCCGAGAGGTGGAACTCGACTGCGTTTTTCGTCAAGCCGACGGCGATCTCAATGCCGCGAAGCGCTCGGGCAACGCCGGACGAATCGTTCGTGCGAGCCGCGTCCGCGCGCTGGTGTTCGAGGCACACGATCTCGTAGGGCTTCAGGCTCTCGATGTGGCGACCAAGAAGCTGCATGACCTACTCGACCTGGTGATGGGCGTGGAGAACCTCGACGCGCTCGCCGAGGCAGAAGAGCAGCCGACGCAGTAGCCGACTGCTGAGCAACACCGCCTCGAGCGCTTCGCCGGGTCGCAGATTGTTCGCAACTGACAATTCACAACGGATTTAGGAAGAGGGGACCACAATGCTGTCTGTTGAAGAGAACGAAATGCTCACCCGTGTCGGGGCGGGAACGCCGATGGGCGAGCTCTTTAGGCGATTCTGGCTCCCGGCTCTCACCAGCTCGGAGATAGCGGAGAAGGACGAGGCACCAGTCCGCCTCCGCCTCCTTGGCGAGGACCTGGTCGCGTTCCGGGACTCCGACGGCAAGGTAGGGATTCTCGGCGCACGTTGCCCTCACAAGCTCGCGCCGCTGTTCTTTGGTCGTAATGAGGAGTGCGGCCTTCGCTGCGTGTATCACGGTTGGAAGTTTGACGTCGACGGCAACTGTCTCGATATGCCGAACGAGGTACCTGAGCGTCAATTCAAAGAGCGCATCACCCAGCTCAGCTACCCGACCAAGGAGCGGGGTGGGGTTGTCTGGACCTACATGGGCCCGATCGAAAAGCAGCCGCCAGAGCTTCCTCAGCTCGAGTGGGTGCGTGCGCCGGAGGGCTATCAGCACGTGACGAAGTGGCTGCAGCGGACGAACTGGGCCCAAGGTATGGAGGGCGAGATCGACAGTGCGCACATCTCCTTCCTGCACTCCTCCAAGGTGCCCTTCAGTGGTCTTACCAACGCTCCATCGCAAGACCCGGCTCGCGTAGCTGCACTCGCGGATGGCCACCCGATGCTCACGCTAGAAGAGACGCCGTACGGGTTCACCTATGGCAGCCGCCGCACAGCCGCGGATCAGTACTACTGGCGCGTGACTCGATGGCTCTACCCCTTCTACAGTCTCATTCCAGGTGGGCAGAACGGCGTGAGCGGTCGCTGCTGGGTGCCGATCGACGACGAGCACACCTTTACCTTCGGCTACCAGTGTCGAGACGACACCCCCTACGGCGAGGACGACCTAGCCCGCATCAACTCGGGCGGCTTCTTCCCGCCGCGTATTGAGCGTGGGAGGTTCACCTTGCCCGATGGCTACGTGATCGATGCCTGGCTGCCCGTCGCCAACCAGGAGAACGATTTTCTGATCGATCGCCAGATGCAACGGGACGTGAATTTCACCGGCATCTGGGGGATCAACGAGCAAGACCGCGCTCTGCAGGAGGGTATGTACCCGATCGTCGATCGGAGCAAGGAGCACCTGGGCACCACCGACGTTGCTGCGGTATCGGCCCGCAGGCTGCTGCTCAAGATGGCCCGTGACTTGCAAAGTGGCATCGAGCCGGCGATCGTTAACGACGCGGACGCCTACCGTGTCCGTGCAATTGACGTGGTGGCCGACGACGCCGAATTCGGAGCCTTGCTCGCCAACTTCGACGACGCGCTCGGCGTGGCAAGGTTCTAGATCATGGCCCGCTTCGGTAGAAGGCAGATTTGCGATCTTCGTGTCCAGTGCGTCCTTTCTTGACGGCGCCCGACGGGGAGTCCCGTGCCCACGCGCGACCGCGGGGGGAAGTAGCGGACGAACAGGCCACGATCCGAGTCGGTGTTGCAGGCCTCGGCATGGCCGGTGGCGGCATCTTGTCCTCTCTCCGCAAGCTCGACGGTATCGAGATCGTCGCGGCGGGTGACCCACGGGGGGAGGCCCGTGACGCCTTCGAGGAGCAGTTCGGCGGCCGGGCGTATGACGAACTCGACGCGCTCTGCGGGGACGACGAGGTCGACGCGATCTGGATCGCGACACCGACGCAGTTCCACGCCGCGCAAGCGCAGAGGGCTGCAGAGCACGGCAAGCACATCGTTGTCGAGAAGCCCTTCGCAGCCTCGCTCGCGGAATGTCAGTCAATGATCGACGCGGCGAAGCGCTATGGCGTGGCGCTTATCTCCGGTGGAGCCCGAAGCTTCGATCCAGCGTTCGTCGCCATGCGGCGGTTGATCGAGTCGGGCAGGCTCGGACGTCTCGGCGCGCTGAACACCTGGTCCCTGACCGGCTGGATCATCCGGCCGCGCGAGCCCTACGAGGTCGACGTCGCCCAAGGCGGGGGAACCGTATTCAACCAGGCGCCGCATCCGATCGACGTGCTGCGCCTCCTTGGGGGCGGTATGGTCCGAAGTGTCCGCGGAACCACGGCGTCATGGATGGCGGAGCGTCCGTGTCCTGGCTACTTCACTGCCTACCTTGAATTTGAAGACGGGACTCCGGCAACGCTCACCTACAACGGACACGGCTACATGCAGGGTTGGGAGCTCCTGCCGTGGGGCGAGACTCCCGGCCGGAGAGACCAAGCCGATCGGGCGAATGCGTATCGTCGTCGCCTAAAGGCCGGGCCGTTCGATGAGCGAGAGTCTCGCGACACGCTGCGTTTTGGTGGATACGACGAACGCTCTCCTCTTGGGGGCGGTACTGATTGGGTACCACTAGACGCCGGGCTGGTCGTCGTCTCGCTCGAGAGAGGTGAGATCCGCCAGAGTGCCCAGGGACTTTATGTTTACGACGACGACGGCCGCCACGATGAGCCAATCGATCACGGTGGTGGAGCGAGGCTGAATGAGGTCCGCGAGCTTCGGAGCGCGATCGCCGGCGAACCCGCTTTGCACGATGGTCAGTGGGGAATGGCGACGATGGAGGTTGTGCTGGCCCTAATGGAATCCTCTAGATCACGAAAGGAAATCCATCTCGAACACCAGGTCTCGGTGTCTGGCCATTGACCCCCCAGGGAGGTACTCGTTGGTCTGCTCTAGCTACTGCGCTCACTACGATGAGCGCCATGGTGGTTGAAGGCGGTCGTCAATCCTCGGTGATCGAGCAGCACCGATTCAGCCGACGGAGCAGTGATTGGTAGTGCCAACGGCCATAACGCCCGACCGAATTGTCTCGATGGAGCCGCGGCTGCAGCGAGTCACGTCGGCAGAGTTCGTAGCAACCGAGCTCCGACGGGCGATTCTCGAAGGTCAACTCCTGCCTGGAGAGAGAATTCATCAAGAGGATTGGGCGGAACGCTTCAACATGAGCCGGGCTCCCCTTCGGGAGGGACTGAAGCTGCTCTCCGATCAGCAGCTGATTCGCCACGACCCAAATCGCGGTTACTTCGTCGCTGTACTTCCACCACCTGAGGTCGCCCAGTTGTATTGGTTGCGCGTGCGCCTCGAGTCGGAAGTGTTTCGTACGATCATGCCGGCTACGAACGAGCAGATGGATCTGCTCTCGGTCGCGCTGGAAGAGTCGGTCGCCGCGTCCGCTAGGCGCGATGCGATAGCCGGCGTTGCGGCCGAACGCCGATTTACGTTCGGCATCTATGACCTGTCTCCGTTCGACTTTCTTGTACGTGAAGCAAAGCGTCTGTGGGAGATGACGGATCCATACCGCGTGGCGGTAATTCTGGAGGTGACACCGGACGGTTTATCGAACCTTCGAAGGCAGAGGACCAGTCAGCTTGAGGCAGTACGGCGCCACGATTCGGCTGAGCTCGTGCGACTTACTGTTGCTGAGCGAAATCGGCTGCTCGAGCGTCATCTGAGGAATTGGAAAGGACCAGCGCTCAGTATGTAGCGCGGTCGTGCTCGCTGTGGCGTAACCGTTGCCCTTCGATCTCGTAGATTCTCCGCTGGCATTCGTAGAGCTCAAGATCTGCCATGGATGATTTCACCCGGCGAGATTGACAGAGTCGATGGCGGACTCGAGTAGCCCTAGGGAGCCCTCGCCGCCCGGTCAGTAATCTGTCCGTCTGCCGAGGCCTGCTGGAATGTCTGGTCACTAGGCCGTGTCTTCGACTACGCCAACAGGAGGTACTTATGCCACCCCGAGTTTCGAGCGATCTGCTCCTCGTTGGAAGCCTGCCCGCCACCTCAGTCGAGTCGGCGCTGTCGCTTGCCGCGACGCTCTTTTCCGACGAGGTGTTCGCGATTCCAGACGGTGAACCAGGTCCACGCTCGTCTTGGGTCGGATACGAGCGGGAGCGACTCGTGCGGCCACACCCCGACATTGAGACCACGCGAGAGACGCCATCTCCAACCGGCATTCCGCGCCATGCCTACGAGACGCCAGTGTTTCAAATTCGTGAGGGAGTCACCGAGTTGCACTGGCAGACCTGGCCGCGAATCGACGATGCCATCGCCTCGTATCAGATCTTCCAACGCCTTCGCGCAGATGGCGTCATACCGACCAGACTTCGATTTCAGGTCTGTCTTCCCTTCCCCTCGAGCGCCCTTAACGCTTTTAAGGATCATTTCGCCGACGATTACGGGATTGCCGAACGAGGCTTCGAGGAGCTTGTGGGCCATGAGATCCAGCGACTGATCGAGGCCATTGCTCCGGCAGACCTCGCGATTCAATGGGATTTGGCGTACGAGACACTCGACCTCGAGGGTGTTCTCGCCTGGACCTCCGAAGGTGCATGGGAACGGTTCGCGGGCCCAGTCACCCGACTGACGCGGCTCATTCCAAACGACGTGTTGGTCGGGTATCACCTCTGCTACGGGACGTTTCCCGAGTGGCCGATGTTCGAGGCGCGCGATCTCGGGCTGCTCGTACGCATGGCGAACTACGCGGTCGAGAACTCTGGACGCCCAGTTGATTGGCTTCATCTCGCCGGTCCGCGTTACCTCCGGAGCGAGGACGATCGCTTCTTCGCACCGCTCGCGGATCTGGTCCCTGGCGATGCTCGAGTATTCCTCGGGATCGTTCTCCCGATCGACGGTATCGAAGGCTTGGCTCGTCGAAAGGCAACTGCGTCGCGGTATCTAAGCGACTTCGGAGTAGCGATGTACTGCGGCTTTGGGCGCCATCCGCTCATGGATGGCGAAGAGACGATGCGCGACCACAAACGCGTCGTTCAGTCGTTTCGAGCGTGACGTGAGCCGTCACGGAGGTCGTTCAGCTGCGACCCCTCAGGGAGGTTCTCGAATCGGTTGAGCGTGCGATAGACGGACTAGTGAGCCCGCAGCGAAACGCCGGTCCACAACTCTGCGCCAGCTGTCGCCCTGCGGAAGAAGGTGGAGGGTCATCCGCGCTGGTCCCCTTACTCGATGGTCGTGATGTAGGCCCCTACGAGCGTCGCGGTCTGCTGTCGACCGCACCCTCGCGCCGCTCGGCGTGTCCATCCTGGAAGCGCGCAAAGGCCGCGGTCGACGAGATCGGGTTCTCGTCGTCACCGTGATCGTGAAACGACACGTGCACGAATGAGTCGTCCGCGAGTCGCAGTACGAGGTAGCTCACGTTCGGCGGTCGGGTCGCTTCGAGTTCTGCGAACACCGCTTCGACTCTCCGCTGGTTTTCGTCCGCGTCCGCTGCGGACCGCGTTGCGCATCGAGTGACAAGGCGCTTTTCCATGCCGTTACGCCGTTCTTCAGCGCGAGCGGGATCGGCTCGTCACGCTGTGACCCTATCGACGGGCAGTAAACGCTCCAGCGAATCCACTCCTTGCCAAAAAAGCGGGCCAAAGGAGCTCCCCGAACGTTAGGTCGCAGGCCGTTCGTGGTCAGGATTCGATCGATCTGGCGAGCCCGCCGAACACTGCGGGTTCGTGACCGAGGTGCCACCCGCGCCTAGGAAGTCTCGGATATCACCACGACGCCCGAAGGTGCGTCGAGTGCCGCGACTGTGCGGATCGCAGCTTCGTTGATCTCGATGCGCGGTCCATCGGGAAGATGTGACTCGTGATAGGTACCCGGCCCATAGAACTGTCCATAGCGCAGAACAACCCCGGCAGCAGCAAGAACAGCGCTCTCGAGATCGGCGGTAGCTAGTCCTGCATCTCCGGGTAGCTGCCAGGCGACACTTTGCGCGAGGAATCGTGATGCTCGAGCGGCCTTGGCAGCCGCGATCAGATTTCTCGTGCCTTCCCGTCGGATCCGGGCATTCGATGCCCCGTACTCTGCGATTCGAGCCACATCGTCTGGTAGGTCCGTCAACTCGTGGAGTACCACGTCAGGGCGAAAGTCGACGACCGCGGCGCGGAGTGCCCGATTATCGAACACGTCGCACACGACCGCTGCGGCTCCGAGCGCCGAGATTGTGGCCGCCTTCTCCGGCGAGCGCGTCATGCCAGCGACGTCGTGGCCGGCCGCGGTGAGAAGTGCTGTCAGTCGAGTCCCGATAACTCCACTCGCTCCGGCGAGAAACACGCGCACGCACTCACGGTAATGCTGGCATCCCAGCAGCTGGGCGGATGCGTCATCTCAGCCGCTGCGTGCGAACTCAAACCACCTCGCGGGTCGCGTCGAGCGCTCGCGGTTACATGTGTCCCGCAGCGACCGCTCTCGTAGAGCTAACCCCGGCGCGGTGACCACTGCCATCGCCGCGCGGCAATGAATAGCCCCACGACTCCCCATATGGCCATGACCTCTAGATCGCCCCAAGCCCATGGTTGGGCACCGCCTGGCAGGTTGAAAGACGCCAACACGGCGGTGATGAGGTGACGAACCGGAAAGTACGCCGAAACGTTGGCAAGGGTCGTGCCGGGCTGAATCGGGAACCACAGCCCCGAGAACGCCAGCAGGAGGAAGAAGACGATGCTGATTATCGGGCCTGCGGCGTCCGCGTTCGGAACGAGGGTACTCACCCCTATGCCCAGCCCGGTGAAGCTCAGCATTCCCACGACGACGGTGAGGATGAAAGCCACCGCGTGGGTCGGGAGGTAGTCCCCGAAGCCGAGCCGGCCGACCGCCAAAAGAATCACCATCTGGAGGATGGCGATGACGAGCGTGCTCAAAAGGATTGCCGACAGCAGTGCCCAGGTGGGGACAGGGCTCAGCCGCAGGCGCTTGAGTAGCCCCATCTCCCGCCGGTTCACCAGGGTCTGGGCCAGCACGGTGAAGCACGCTGCCATGACGCCGTAGGAGACGAAGCTGCCGAGGTAGTACTGCACCAGCTTGACGCTGCCGTAGCCGGCGCCAATCTTCGTGTTCCCGGCGATTGCACTCAGCATGACAAGGAAGATGGTCGAGAAGCCCAGCGTGAAGAACGCGCCGATCGGATTGAGCCAGAAGCTCAGCTGCTCGTAGCGCACTTGGCGCGCCACCAACTTCACGTCGTTGATGCCGTTGAAGGCACCCTTGGTTGGGGTCGAAGCGTCCGTGCTCATCGTCCGCTCGTCTCATCGTCGTCGAGCGCTTCGCGCGTCAACTTCAGATAGATGTCCTCAAGGGTGACCCGCACCACGGCTAGCCCGATGAGGACGTGGTCGTGGTCGAGCGCCCATCCCGTGAGCGTGTGCAAGACGCGTAGCTCGTCATCGGTGACGATCTGCACCAGGCCGTTATCGATCGACGTCACCGCGACAGGGACATCGGGCTCGGTGGCTCCTTTCGGCAGCATGAAGCGGATCGTGACTGCACCCGAGTCCCTGCCACCGATGGAGGTCGGGGTGCCGCTCGCCACGATCTCCCCGTGTGAGAGGACTGCCACCCGGTCCGCGAGCGCTTCGACCTCGTCCATGTAGTGCGTCGTTAGCAGCACTGTGGTGCCGCCTGCCGCGAGTCGTCGGATCAGGTCCCAAGAGTCCCGCCGACCCGAGGGATCGAGCCCCGTAGTGGGCTCGTCCAAAAAGAGCAGCAGGGGGTTGCCGATGACGCCAAGCCCCACGTCGAGGCGACGCTGCTGTCCGCCGGAAAGCCGCTTGACCCGGTCGTCCGCTTTCTCTTTGAGTCCAATCATCTCGATGACCTCCTCGACTGGACGAGGCGTTGGGTAGTAGCCAGCGTTGCGACTGAGCACCTGGCGGACGCTGTAGTAGGGCTCGACCGCGAGCTCTTGGAGCACGACGCCTATTCGGGTGCGGAGCCATCGCTGGGTGGCGCGTGTGGCCGGGTCGACGCCGAGGGTCTCCACGTCGCCGCCGCTGCGGTCTCGAAACCCTTCGAGAATCTCGACCGTGGTTGTCTTTCCTGCTCCGTTCGGTCCGAGCAGGGCGAAGATCTCACCCTGTTCGACCTCGAAGCTCACGTCACGGACTGCTTCTACCTCGCCGTACGACTTGGCCAGGTGGCGCACGCTCACTGCTGGCACGACACCTCCGGGCTGTCGATTGTCACCACTGCTACGCCCACGACCATAACCCGCCGGTGTCGCGGGTCCTCGGGACCATCCGCGCCCGAGCGAGCCTCTCGCCTCGGCGCGACACACAAATCTCCTAGCGTGCGCAATCGAAACCTCACCTGGACGGCTTACCTCCTCGCCGGCCCAGCATCGAGGAATCTCGCCTGGTCGGCGGACTCGGGTCACTTATTTACTTGTAGGTTAATTAGCCAACAAGTAAAGTAATAGGCATGCCTACCACCGTCGCTGTCACGGATGACGAACTGGATGCCACATTCTCCGCACTCGCCGATCGCACACGCCGCGGAATCCTCGCTCGCTTGAGCGAGGGCGATGCAACGGTCAATGAATTGGCGGCGCCATATGAGCTCACGCTGCCAGCGGTCTCGAAGCATCTCAAGGTGCTGGAGAAAAGTGGGCTGATCACGCGAACCAGGAACGCTCAGTTTCGACCCTGTCATCTAGAGGTCGACCGCCTCGTAGTGGCATCCGAATGGATTGAGAAGAACAGGCAGCTCTGGTCCGATCGCTTCGACGAGCTCGAGGTTCATCTTCGCGATCTTCAGCAGCGATCGGCAGGCTTCGCAGGGGAACGCGCCGATGGATGATGAGGAGAAGCTCGTGTTCATCCGTTGCTTCGACGCGCCTCAGGAGCTCCTCTTTCGTTGTATGACCGAAAAGGAGCACCTGACTCACTTCTGGGGTCCGAAGGGCATGACTACGCCCATCGACAGCATCGTTGTCGATCTACGTCCTGGTGGAACGTTCGAGACGACGATGGTCAGCGAGCCCGACGGGAGTCGGTACACAATGACCGCCGCGTTCAGTGAGGTCAGGCCGCCGGAGCACCTTGCCTGGATCGACGCCAACACCGGCGTCGTCACAACCGCGACGTTCACTTCGTTGGGTCCATTCCGGACCGAGATCGAGATCCGGCAGACCAACGTCCCGGAGTTCATGCGGTCGGCCGACGCGAGGGCCGGCTTTGTCACTTCGTTCGATCGTTTCAGCGACTACCTACGGATCGCTGGGTCGGGAAGCGAGAAGCCCACATGAGCCCGAGCGCGACCTCACGCGTCGAACTCTCGGGGATGGTGGCCGGAGAACTCACCGACTTGGCGGAGGTGCTGGCGAACTTCGCGCCAGAGCAGTGGGACTCGCCAACGCTTTGTGCCGGTTGGCGAGTCCGAGAGGTGATTGCACACATGACGATGCCGACGCGGTCGTCGCCCTTCTGGTTCTTCGCCGAGATCGTGCGGGATCGAGGGAATATCAACCGTATGGCGAACAGAATCGCGGTGCGTGACGCGGGTCTTCCAGCCGCTGCGCTCGTCTCGGCGATGGCGAGCGAGGACCTCCGTCGATGGTCTCCTCCAGGTGGCGGAACCAAGGGCGCGCTCGTGCACGCCGTCATTCATGGATTGGACGTCACCGAGGCCCTTGGTGTTGAGCGGACTGTCCCACCCGCGCGCCTGCGTGTGGTGTTGGCCGAGCTTGTGAGCCCGGCGAGCGCGAAGTTTTTCAAGCTAGACCTCGATGGACTTCGGCTCGAAGCGACCGACCTCGAGTGGTCAGCTGGCTCAGGTGACGTCGTCGCCGCTACGGCCCAGGACCTGGCGCTTGCCTTGAGTGGAAGGCGACTGCCGCCCGGCAGCCTGACTGGTGACGGTGCCGGAAGGCTCAGCGGGCCTTCCACGTGACGGCACCCGAGCGGAGCGACGGCCGTCGATCGGTCTCGCTAGACCGCAGGCTTCACTGATTTTCGGAGTGAGTAGCTGTACCTTGAACGTTGGACATCGTCGGCCGATGCCAAGCTTGGCTCAGACCGAGCTAATAGGTGCCCTCGAAGCGGGTCGCCGCCATCCACCTACCCGGATCAGAACTCGACGATCGCTCTTCCCGCGATCTGCCCGCTGGCGAGTGCGTCGCACGCCTCGTTGATCTGCTCGAGCGTGTAGCGCCGCGTAACCATTTGGTCCAGCGGCATCTTGCCCTGCTGGAACCAGCGGACAAGCAGCGGGAAATCTCGGTCGGGGATGCAGCAACCGCCGGGCGCGCCGCGGTACACCTTGCCACTGAACAAATTACGCATCGGCAGGGTAGGCATGTCGCCGTGCGGCACGCCGACTAGTACCGCGGCGCCGCCCTCGCGCTCACCCGCCTCGCGCCCACGTGCGATTTCGAGAACCTGAATCATGGTCTCGCCGACCCCGATGGCATCAAACGCGTAGTCGACGCCACTTGTCGGCTCGCCACCCATGAGCTCTCTCACACGCGCGACAGCATCGACCTCGCGCGAGTTGATACCGATCGTCGCGCCGAACCGTTTCGCGAATTCGAGCTTCTCGCTGTCGAGGTCGATGACGATGATCGGATCCGCGCTCAGGTTGGCGCACGCCTGGACGATCGAAAGTCCCACCCCTCCCACGCCGATGATCGCGACCGAGTCACCTGGGCGAACTTGAGCGGCGTGGAGCGCGGCCCCGGCGCCGGTCATCACCGCGCAACCGATGATCGAAGTCACATCTGTGGCGACCTCCCGGTCGAGTGGAACCACCATCTGTTGATCGGCCACCGTGTCGCGTGACCAGGTGAACGTGCCGGTCCAGGCAGGAGCGCCGAAGGTGACCAGCTGACCCTTGTAGGTGACTTGAGCCGGCGTTGGCTGCGGTGTCTCGCGCGTCGGATTTCGCGGCACCCAGGTCACCATGACGTGGTCACCTTCTTTCACGTGTGAAACGTCTCGGCCAACCGCCGTGACGACTCCGGTCGACTCGTGTCCGAGCACCATCGGCAACTTCGGCTCTGGTCGGTTCAGCTCATGAAGCTGCGAGTGGCACACACCCGTGGCGAACTGTCTGATTCTGACCTGGGTGGGACCCGGATCGGGCAGGTCAATCTCGTCGATCACCATTGGCCTTCCCGGCTCGACGTAGATCGCGGCTGGCGTCTTTATAGGCATAGCGGCCTACTTTCTCGCGCTTGTTCGCGAAGTCTATTGGTCTTCGTTTGTGCGGTTCGTGTTGTTGCCCGAGAGCACTTGTTCGACTGCGATCGATGACGTGTCCAGGCCGGGTGTACTGTCCGCAAAGATCCGCCGTCGCAATAAGCGCGGCTCGATTCGCTCAGGGTGACGCGGAGGCGGCTCCGCAGAGACGAGGTGTGATGTGCTTGGTGCAGATCGGCTGACCCATTGGTCGCTCCCGGTGAAGAATCTCGCTGAGAGCGAGGCGTTCTTCGGGGACTTCCTTGGTTTCGAGTACCTCGGACATCTCGGAGGACCGCTGGCGACGGTCAACCATGCTTCGGTGTTCCGGGTTGGTGAGTCGAGTTTCATCATTTGGGAGACCGGTATCGAGGCGGATCCGCGACTCGCCGAGGTTGGCGTCCATTACGGCTTCACTGTCCTGCCCGAGGTGTGGGACCGCGCGATCATCGCGATCCATGAGGCAGGCGTGAAGTTGACGGGACCGATCGTGTACCGCTCCAAGGGCACGTTTCTCGGCCGCGAGGTGTACATGTCAGATCCCTCCGGTAACACCATCGAGCTGACGGACCCGACGTGGGTCGAGGGAATGCCTGAGCCAACATTCGAAGAAATCGTAGGGACGGCCGTCAACGCCTGAGAAGGCGCGCTGATCGACCAACAGCAGCTGAACCGCTCCGCCCGGGGTACGACGGTGGAGCATCTCGGATTCTGATCCGGGAAACGGTAAGTCGATGTGAAGGTTGGGCCGAAGACCGCTACAGCGCCAGCTCGGCGGGGGCGTGCTGACGCACGTAGGTAGCCACTGTTTCAATGTCGGCGGCGGCGGGCGGGTTCACGACAAGTCGGTCAACGCCGAGCTCGGCGTAGCGGGCCGCGGTCGCCGGGTCGATCGCCGCCCCCTGCGGCGGAGTGACGGTGATCTCGAGTCTCCCGAGGGCTGAGGGTCGGTCGACGGTTGTTGCAGCAGCGACGAGCCCGGCCAGCACCTCGGCCGTTTTCTCAACCGTTAGCCCCCAGCCGTACCAGCCGTTGCCGAGCGTCACCGCACGGCGGTACCCGGCCGCACTCAGACCGCCGATCACGATCGGTGGTCCCGACGATTGGACAGGACGCGGGTACGCGTCGACGCCGGAGAACGCGACATAGGCTCCTTCATAGGCGGGTTCGGGTGAGTTCCAGAGCTGGCGCATCGCCTCGAGATACTCCGTAGAGCGCCGCCCACGATCCGCGAGTGGCACGCCGAGTGCCAGGAACTCGGGCTCGAGGTACCCGACGCCGAGTCCGAGGAGAAGTCGCCCCCCGCTCAGCACGTCGAGACTGGCGACCTGCTTCGCGAGCACGAGCGGATTTCGCTGCGGCAGAATCACGATCCCCGTGGCGATCTTGACCCGCTCAGTTACCGCTGCGATGAACGCCAGCGCCACCATCGGGTCGAGCATCGGGTGAGTGGGATCGATCGGCGACGGTGGGACCCGCGGCGATGGCGCGACGACGTGCTCGCCAGCCCACAACGACTCGTAGCCAAGCTCCTCGGCCAAGGTGGCGATCCGGACGACGTTCTGTGGCGTGCTGCACGCCCCGGCGTTTACGTTGAAGAGCCCGATATGCACTCGTGGACTCTACTTCTGCGCCGCTCCCTGGCCCGGACCGAGTGACGGCCATCGGCCGGGTTGTCTACCGAAGGTGGGGCATCGAGTTCGCCGCGACGTGCTCGACAGCGGCTGCCGTAGTTTGTGATACTCCTAACTGCCAGGTGGTGCTAGTTAGCGGCTGATACTGGCGATCGGGGGCGAGTGAACTACTACGAGGTTCTCGGCGCTCCAGAGAACGCCACCCAGGAGGAACTCCTGCAGGCCTACCTCGCGAAAAAGGCTCAGCTCCGTCCTGAGCGCTTCGAAGGAGCGCCGGCCGACGTGCTGGGTGCGGTGAACAGGGCCTCGGTCGCAGTTGAGCAGGCTTGGGATGTGCTCGGCGATGTCGCGCTGCGCGGACAGTACGACAGCGACGCCGGATCGAGCACTCCGAGCCCGGACGAGGTGCCATCGCATCATCGTGAAGGTTGGCGGCGACGTCATGCGGAGCATGTGTGGACGATGGAGCGAGAGCTCGGACTGCCGTTCACCTCAGTCCTCGGCATTCATCCACCTACACATGACGCTTCGACGAACGCACACCTCCCAGGGCTCGAAGCACCGTATATGCCGCCTTCTGAGGAGTGGCTCGTTTCGCCGCTCTGGGACCCGCTCTCGGCTGCCGAGCGGATCGCCAACTTCTTTGCTCCACATGGAAAGGCCGACCCGTACGTGACTGTTCCGAACGTCTGCGGACTGCGCGGCAGCGAGGCCTGGTGGCCTGCGGCGTCGGCGGATTTACGTATCAGTGTCGTGCGGCCGACCGAGCACCCAAAAGGCGACGGGGTCATCGTCGATCAGGATCCACCAGCTGGCACCCGAATTCGGCGACACAGCACCTTGACCATTCAGGTGGTCCACGACTCGAGCCACTAAGCGGCAACTGGTGACGACGCCTTCGAGCACGCAAGGACGCTCGGCCTTCCGATCGGGTCCGGAGATCGCGCGGCCTAAAGAAGCACGCGGGTCGGTGGCGCGGTTACTCCTCAGCGCCCGCTTTCCACTCCGAGAGGCTCGCGAGATTGACGACGATCGCCTCCTGCGTTGTTCGCGCCAGCACGACAACCGCTTGGTCGTCGCCTGGATTCTCTTCCCGGTGTGGAACGAACGGCGGGACGAAGATGTAGTCCCCTGGGCTTGTCTCGATCCGCTTCTCTTCGCCATCTTCGAGGAACACGAACACCGGATTGCCACTCACGACGTAGATGCCGGTTTCGGAGGCACCGTGGTGGTGGTCGGCTGACCGAAGTCCTCCCGCGACGTGATTCTCGCCCATCCAAAGCTGTGTGGAGCCGAGGAGCTTTCCCGAGATTGCTTCGAGTCGGCGCATCCCAGGAGTCTGGGTCGTCGCTTCGCTCAGTTCGCCGTGCGCTGTATGGCCAAGTGGTCGATGCCAGGCCGCAGTTCCGTCGCTCACCGGCACTCCTAACGGTCTCCAGCCAACCATGAGAGGCCGGCACTTATTATTCCTACTTTACCTAGTGATAAGACTAGCATTGGCCCTTCGTAGCTGCTCTCAAAGACCGGGAGGAAGGGACAACCATGCGAAGGGTAACCGCCGTAGGCGCCTCCGGGAATCTGACATGAGCAGCGTTGTATCCGGGTTGCTGGCGATCAATGGCAGCCCCTCAGCAAGCTCCAAGACGCATTCGGTCGCCGCTCGGGCCGTTGAACTCGCGGGATCCGGCAGGGTTGTCGATCTTGCCGATCTAGATGCCGAAGCGCTTCTCGGTCGGCGCTCGTCGCCCGACGTGGACGACGTCATCGAGGAGATTAGGGCAACTCCGGTACTGCTCGTTGCGACCCCCATCTATCGCGCGACGTTCAGCGGATTACTCAAGGTCCTCTTCGACCAGCTCGGTCAAGGCGCGCTCCGGGAAACCGTCTGCATCCTCGCCGCGACCGGCGGCTCTGACCACCACTTCCTCGCCGTCGACACCGGCCTGCGGCCACTCGTCGCCTCGTTGAACGGGATGAGTGTGCCAACGGCCCTCTACTTCACCGGCCAGCACTTCAACGAGGACGGCACACTCGCCGACGAGGCCGACGAACTCCTTCGGACCGCGCTCGGCGAAGCGGCAGCTCTGGCTTTCGCCCTCAAGGCAGAGTGAGCAGCTTCGAGCGTCGCACCACCAGGGTGGACCGTGCAGGCCCGTGGTCGATAGAGAATTTCGTGGGCGCGGCCGAAGCGCGCATTCGTAACGATTTTGAATCGATTTTGTAACATGAATGTAAGCATCCACAACCGCTCTCGGCTCCGCATACCTGCTGAGAGTTCGCGCCGGTGGACGCTATTGGAGCTGCCGGGCCAACCGAGGGAAAAGGAGTGGATGGGTGGAGCCGATCAATAGAAGAGCCTTTATCGCACGATCCGGTGCGGTCGCTGCCGCGGCGGGAGCGGCAGTTCTGATTCCTGGCCAGATCGCGGGCGCGATGACGAGGGTCACGAACGGCGCGCCCTCGAAGAATCTTCCCGCTCCGTCGGTCGTCGGCAGCACGAAGGAGCCGAGCGCTCCGATCATCGCCCATCTCCGCAACGCCGCGACCGGTGAGATCGCGGTCTTTTCCGGCAGCGAGGAGTTCATCTTGCACGACCCAGGGCTGGCCGCCCGGCTCGTCATCGCAACGGAAGGTAGGTAGGGCATGTCGTCACATCGCGAAGCGCCAGAGGTTTCGAAGGACCCGGTCGTAGACAGTTCCGATCTGTACGCCTTTGTCAGCCCGGACAGTCCCGACATGGTCACCTTTATTGCGAACTACGTACCGCTGCAAAACCCGGCGGGCGGACCGAACTTCTACGAGTTCGGGGACGACGTCCTCTACGCCATCAATATCGACACTGACGGCGATGGCGAGGCCGACATCGTCTACCAATTCACGTTCGAGAGCGAACTCGAGATTCCGAGCACCTTCCTCTACAACGTCGGACCGATCGAGTCGCTCAGCAGCGCGAATTGGAATCGTCGGCAGTTCTACTCGGTGACGCGAGTCGACAACTCCGGAGTGCACCCGTTGGGCCAGCACCTCCCGTGCCCGCCGTGCAACATCGGCCCGCTCTCGACGCCGAACTATGCCGCGCTCGCGGCGAGCGCGATCAACTCCCTCCCCGGAGGCACAACGGTCTTCTGCGGGCAGCGTGCTGAGGGCTTCTACGTCGATCTCGGGTCGATCTTCGACCTTGGCGACCTCCGTCCGATCGCCAATCTTCACGCCACGTTCGGTCTTCCCGGACTGACCGCGACACCTGGCGTTGACACGCTCGGATCGATCAACGTGCATTCGATCGCGATACAGGTACCCATCGATTCCCTCCATTCGGGATGGTGGCGGCGCGATCGGCACGAGCGCGGCATCATCGGGGTCTGGACTACGGCGAGCCGTCAGCAGGCACGCGTATTCGGCGGCTGGAACAGCGAAGACATCTGGAGCGGGCCGTGGACGCAGCGCTCCCGGCTCGGTAATCCCCTCTTCAACGAGGTGCTCGTGCCGCTCAGTAAGAAGGACTACTGGAACAAGCAGAGTCCGGCGAACGACTCCCAGTTCGCGCAAGGCGTGAACTTCCCCGAGCTCGCCCAGTTGCTCCCAATTCTCTACCCGGGAGCATTCCCTAACCTCGCGGCATTCAACGCGACGAATGCTCCGCGCGCAGATCTGGCAGCGATTCTCCTGACCGGCATTCCAGCGGGTGTCGTGTCGCCTACGTACACGACCTACACCGGACCGACCCAGGCCGACATGTTGCGGTTGAACCTGTCGATTCCACCCTCAAGCACGCCGAGTCGCCAAGGTGTCCTCGGCGGCGACCTTGCCGGCTTCCCGAACGGTCGCAGAGTCTTTGACGACGTCGTGACAATCGAGCTGCAGGCGATAGCGGGAGCGACCCTTCCCCTTGTTACGACCTACACCAAAGACGCCGCGATCGCCGACGTGAGCGATGGTCTCACTGGGTCCGACATCACCTATCTCACTTCGTTTCCCTACCTTGGGACTCCCTACAGTGGCTTCAATGCGCCGGCGCCTGCGTAGGGGAGTGGCCGCAGGTATCGCCTCGTTGGACTAACCCGGCGAGGACTACCTGTGGTCGTTGCTGCTCCTTGAATTGAGTTCCGGGGCTGTGGTGCGAGCTGGCAACCACACGCCCTGGCGGCTCGAGGAGCACGCTTCGTGCGGAGACCGACCGGCCAGTTGAGCTCGAGATGGTGCGCTACTGGAACCGATGACGGGCGCGGATCTGCAACAGCGACCGTCGGCGCTTAGGTGGCCCTATGGCGCTGTCTCTGCGAGCGAGCGCAGCGCGTCCCCGGTCAATCGGTATGTGGTCCATCCATCGAGCGCGACCGCGCCGATGGATCGGTAGAACGCGATCGCCGGTTCGTTCCAGTCGAGTACGGCCCACTCCACGCGGGCGAGTCCTTCGTCCATCGCGAGGCGAGCGATGAATCAGAGCAGGGCGTGACCGATTCGTCGGCCGCGGTGCTCGGGCTTGACGTAGAGGTCTACGACGTAAATTCCCGGACGCCCAGTCCAGGTCGAAAAGGTACGGGAGTAGATCACCATCCCTACCGCTTCATCTTCTTCGACCGCCAGTCGGGCGAATGCGCTCGGCTCGGCATCAAACAGCGCCGCCCCGAGGAGCTGCTCGTCGATCTCGACCTGATCGGTCGAACTCTCAAACTCCGCGAGCTCGTGAATCAGTCCAACGAGTGTTGGGAGATCCTCACGAGTAGCTGGCCGAATCACCGCGCCAGGGTAACGCTTGGTTAAATCAAGGGTCCCCTCTTTGACCTCATGCCGACGGTGTCCGCTTCACCGCTTGCGCCGGAAGTGGCTCAACTCCCGCGTTCGCCTCGGGAGAATTCGTTGGTTCGCTGCACAGGGTGTTTCGGAAGGGAGCCGTCGCGAACGGCACAAGTGACGCAATCGACTCCATGCTCGCTTGCCGGTCGGAATCCCCAGTAAGAGGGTGAAAAAGGCCTACTTTCCGGGCTGGGCTGTAGCTGCACCACGCGCTTGGCAGCACGCCGCTCGCATGCGCGATCCTCAATTCGTCACTCGGTTTGCCGTTAAGTCCGATATGAGGATGAGCGCGGAATTGGCTCTGGGAAGCGAAACAGCTCTCGGCGGACCACTGACGCTTGAACTTGAGATTCCGGGTCCGGGTTGTGCCGGATGGTTAGCGGCCTGATCTAAGAGAGGTTCACAAATGGTTGACGACGTAAGCACTGCCGTAGCCGACGAGGTGACTGAAGAGCAGTGGGAGCAGGCGCGCCAGCGCGCAGTGCGCGTGACTGCCCAATCGACCGTGCTCGGCATCCTCGCCGTGGCTGCGCTCGGCCCGCTTGCTGAGTATCTCGCAGGGATTACCGCAGTCGGGGAGAAGCGTTACCTCGCGACCGGCGCCTGGTTGGCCCTCTTGATGACGCCGCTCGTGTTGTTCCTCGTCCGAAGTGTCAAGAGGGAGCGCAACAAGAACGACGAGATGGTGGTTGCGGTCACGCAGCAGTTGAGCGCGGCGGTCGATTTCGCAGAGGACGAGGTTGCCAGGCGGGAGGTTGAAGCCCAGCAGCAAGACTTCGAGAATCGCGTTGCCAACGCTTTGGATATGACCGAGAGCGAGAGCGAAGTCCTTGACGTCATCGAGCGATCGCTCTCCGATGCCCTACCCGACTCGCCTGTTGAGCTGCTTCTCGCGGACAACAGCCACGCCCATCTGCTGCGGGTTGCCGGACACACGCCGTCCGGTGTGCTGCCGAGCTGTGGCGTCGACTCGCCGAATCACTGTCCAGCAGCGCGGCGATCCCAGCTTCAGCAGTTTGCCGACAGCGACGACTTCGACTCGTGCCCAAAGCTTCGGAACCGGCCTGGTGGAGCCGTGTCGGCGGTGTGCGTGCCCGTGTCGATCATGGGTCAGACCGTTGGCGTCATCCATTCGACAGGACAGCCGAATGCTCTCCTGTCGAAAGACAAGGTGAAGGACCTCTCGATGGTCGCCGATCTGGGGGGGTCGAGAATCGCGTCACTGCGAATGATGGTTGAGACCGAGCTTCAAGGCGCGACCGACGATCTCACGGGATTGTTGAATCGTCGATCGTTCGAGGAGGGACTTGCCGAGAGTCGGGGCGATCAGGCTCTTGTTACGGTCGCCATGGCCGACCTGGATCACTTCAAGAACCTCAACGACGCCTTTGGGCACGACAGCGGCGATCGCGCGCTTCGCCTCTTCACCCAGGTCATTACCGAGTCGGTACGTGCCAACGACCTCGTCTGCCGCTACGGCGGGGAGGAGTTCGTGGTGGCACTTCCCGGATGTGGGAGCGAGAACGCACGAGAGATCTTCGACGCACTGCGAACCAGATTGGACGCAGCGATCACGGTCGCTGGTCTGCCCAAGTTCAGTGTCAGCTTCGGGATCGTCGAAGCAGGCCAGAGCGAGGAGCTGGCAGCGGTCATCGGGCGGGCGGACGCGGCGCTATTCGACGCCAAGCAGCAAGGGCGCGATCAGGTCGTTGTGCACGACTTTGACGGTGCCATCGTGCCGGCGGCGGCGGACGTACGCGAAGTGTTCGGGCTCGGGAACCGGCGGACGTTCAGCCTCGGGCGCTAGATCGGCCGGAGTAGTAGGCAGCGTTGCGCCCGTCCAGGCACCGGGCGCGCATTGGCTCCACGTTCACGTTGGAGGACCTCGACCCGACCTAACCGGCGCGAAACTCTCTGCTACGACGCCATCGGGATGAATCCGGTTGAAAGGGCGACAAGCAGCCTGAGCGCTCGGCTCGTCAGCTCGACGAGGCTGCTGGGAGTGGAATTGGGCAGAGGTTGCCGCCGATGAAGGTCGAGCCGTCGAGCGCACCTAGCGGCCCACCTGTCGAGACACCCCAGGGGGCTGCATGACTACCGACGACCGCTGTCCAGGTGAAGTCTTCTGGAATTTCGAGGTAATACGGACCAGCAGGCGGCGTAGGGCAGTTGCTCGTCCAGGAACTGTCACTGTTGATGATCAATTCGTGTTCGTTTGCGACAGAGACGGTCTGTCCCGTCTCAGTGATTCGCTGTCCACCCGGCTCGTCGAGGTTCATCGTGACCCTTACGTTCAAGGAGGCGACCGGACCGATGACGCTCGGACCGGTCCCACTAAACGCGGTGGGTGCGTCGCTGTCGAGCGAAGGCCTGGGCTGCGTCACTGTCACCTTCCAGCGTCCGGTCGTGACGACTGACAGGCGGTACGTTCCGGACTTGACGATGTCCAACCCCGAGCCGGTGCGAAGCGGCGCTGGAAGGGTCAGACCGCCCCATGGTTGGATGAGACTCTTTTGGCTCTGGAGGTAGACCGTGGACGTCGATCGGCCAGACATCGACGCGGAGAAGATCGCGAGCCCTGAGCGAAGCCTGAACGGGATCGACACACGCGATCCTGAGCCGGAGACAGTGACGCTTGCGGCGCGCTTGTCGACAGCTGAGCTCGGCGCCGACGTCGCGACGGTGCCAGCGAGGCACATAGCGATCACGAGTCCGCTCGGGAGCGTCCGCCGAAGCTTTAGGCCGCGACGGTTGGGTGCGCGACCGCGAATCGACTCCGTCAGCACCGCGTAAGTTTGCCTCACCGCCGCTTTGGCCCGTAGGCGTCCTCCTGGCCAGATGGCGAGTCGTTACTGGCGAAGCGACGCTGCGAGGCGCGCGAGCATGCGGGCTCACTCAGACACGATGCTTAGGTGATGGAAGCGACAGAGGACGTATCGATTCGAAGGGCGGGAGCCCGGGACCTCCTGGCGACGTTGCAGGTCTTGGCAACCGAGCATCCAGAGCGCGAGGGCCCGACGACGCCCTCAACACTTGAGCAACGGACCTGGACGCAGATGATGCGCGATGGCTCTCCGATGGTCTACCTCGCAGAGATGGCAGGATTGGCAATCGGCACGGCGACGTTGCTCGTGATGCCGCACGTCACCTACGCGTGTCGTCCGACGGCGTTCATCGAAGCGGTCGTCGTAACTCCCGCCCATCGCCGTAGAGGTGTCGCCACCGCGATCATCCATCGTGTTCTCGAGGACGCAAAATCCTTGGATTGCAACAAGGTGCAGCTCCTCTCGCACAAGCGCCATTCGGACGATGGAGCCCATCGCCTCTATACCGCGATTGGATTCGAGCCTGAGGCGGAGGGCTTCCGGCTCTATCTGGGCGACGTCCCGCCTGCGGTTCAGGCGGCGCGAGTCAACTGAGTGTCAGTGGGCGCGCGTCGAGCTCGTGGTACATACACGCCAGCGGGTCTACTCACCTACTACTTTCGTGGTCGTCTCCCCGTCGGTGCCTGCGTTGGAGCGGAGTCGGTCGGGCACCAGGTCCTGCGACACGCTGACCTACGACCTGGTCGCAAGCAACGTGAGTCCGTCGCCGGAGAGGTCGACGTGTGATCCGCGGCGACCGACCATCGCGAGAATGAGCGAGTGAAGGGGCCCGGTAACAACCGGTCCGTTGCCATGTGACCATTCACTGTCGGTTGCCACGAGCGCGAGCCCCTGGATTCGCCGCTTCGCGCCGATCAACAGGTTGGAGTTCTTCCAGCTGTCTGCGACGGCGACGAGAGCGGACTCCTCGGGCTGATGACGCATTCCGAGAGGTCGTCGGATGTCGTCGCCGTGGACGACGATTTCGCCGAGCATGGCAATTACCGGTGCAGGGGGATGGTTCGTTGTCGTCGTGCGTGCTCGAAGACGTCGAATGAGCTCGCTCGTCTCGATTGAGCCGAGTCGATGCGCGTCCTTATCGGTAAACGCGTGGAACCTGAAGCCCACGGCAGCAAGATCGCGGTAGAAGTTCGCGGGTGTCTGTTCGGCAGCAGCCAGGACGTGACCAGCAGCCTGACGTACCGACCAGCCCGTGCACCAAGACGGCGTAGCCCACTGTTCGTCATCGAGCGTTTCGAGTGTCTCGACGAGTGCGATGCGCTCGGTGTGAATGTGCTTCCAGATTTCGTCGCGCTTCATTTCGCGTTCCTCTCAGATGTTTCTGCACCGTCGACGTGGCGAGTGCGACCCCTGTCTTGTTGTTGTCAGATCGCTCGCATCTTGTTGTTGCGAGCCTCGTGGGTAACTTCCGCGAGGCCGAGCAGTTCGAGCAGCGGTGGGAGGTACATGCCGAATCGACCTCGATAGCCGTTTCGCAGCCCGTACCAGCCGCCAATGGGGTTCTCCGGAGAACGTCCCCACGCCTCGACCGTGCCAGGAGCAGGCTCCTTCTTTTCGTCGGCTGCCCCGAGATCGATCCAGCCCCCCTCGGCCCGCAGCCATTCGTGAAGATCGTCAATCGCCCGGGCGTCGTAGCGGAGTGTCGTCGATCCTACCTGGCAGATCAGGACCGGAGGGGCCGTCTCGTCGTCGCGATAGATCGTGTACGAGGACGTCCCCGGGGGAGTACGCAGCTCCCAGGGATCAGCTTTTGTTCCTTCGGCCATCAGATGGCTCCTCTCTCAATTGCCGTGCGAAAGTGCGGCAGGAGCGTCTCCCATCCGACTCGGTTGCGGTCTCGCCAGTTCTCGGCGCCTACGCCGAGGTGGTCCCAGCCGTAATGCTCGATCACGATGCGGGTAGTCGTCGGTCCGAGTTCCTCGAAGCGGATCTGTACATCTGTTGCAGCACCTCGATCGCGTCCGAGATGCCATCGATAGGCAAAGCCTCGCGGCGGTTCCCAGAGCGTGATCTCACCCCAGTCGTGCTCGGTGCCGTCAGGTGATCGCTCGTACATTCGACCGCCGACGCGCGGCTCGAGAACGATCGTCTCGGGATTGCCGGAGACCGAGTGGTCCGCGGGCCACCACGTCGCGATGCGAGTCGTCCACACCTCAAAGGCGTGATCGGAGACACAGCGAACTTCGAAAGCGACATGGAGTGGTTCGGTCATTCGAGCGGCTTTGGCGTGGTGTTCTCGGCAACGAGGCGAAAACGCGCGGCTGCTTCACCCCAGACCCGCTCGAGATATGACTGAACCGTGGTGAGCCCCGCGCTCTCGAGGTGGTAGATGTGGCGCGTGCCGAGTGCCCGTTCGCTAACGAGGCCTGCATCCTTTAGCAGGCGCAGGTGACGCGAGACCGCTGGCCGGCTGATCGGCAGCGCTGCGGCGATCTCGTGGACGGGAAGGTCGCCGGAGGCCAGGGTGCGCAGGATCTCGCGTCGGTTGGGGTCCCCGAGCGCTTCGAAGGGATCACTTGTCGCACTTACTGAGGGCACGTCGTCAGCTCCATCGGAGCCGCAGCTGGCGCTGTGGCTAGGTAACTCGGCGGTTACCGTAACAGTTGAGTTACCTAATCGGCAAATGGCCTTCGGGCCGGCCGCTGGTGCTCGTCTACGAGGTTGCGGTGAAGACCTGAACTGCGAGTGGCGCGTCATATCTTCCGTCAGGTCGTGCAAACTGCGCGAGGTGCGCGGCTACCGCCTCGCGAGCGGCGGCTAGGCGATCCTCGGTTACGCCGAGGAAAACGAGCTGGTCCTCGTCCACTATCGCGTCCGGCCCGACAATTGCGACCAGATCGAGTGCGGTGTGCCCAATATCGTGGAATCCGGCATCCTGAAGAATCCCTTTTGTGTAGGTGGGATCACCGAGGCTGAACGGCCCGGTCGCGCTCGCGCCCGGCGCTGGTGGTGGAGGTGGCGGCACGAACGGCGCGAGGGCGCGACTCAGATGCCATCTGTTGTTCTTGGCGACCTGCCAACAGGCAAAGCCGAGTCGGCCTCCTTCGCGCAGGTGTCCTCGAATGTTCTGAAACGCCGCTCGAGGGGATTCAAAAAACATCACCCCGAACTGGCTGAGTGCAACATCGAACGGGGCGCCCGGGATCTTCTCCTCCTGGACGTCGGCGACGACAAAGCGGATGTTCGTAGCGTCCTCGTCCTGCGCACGGCGGGTGGAGAAAGCGACGAGTGGGGCAGAGATATCCGCTCCGACGACCTCGCCCGTGGTGCCTACGAGCTTTGCGGCTTCGAGTGCCGTGATCCCAGCCCCGCTGCCGATGTCGAGAACTCGCTCGCCAGGTTGGAGCTGGAGATGCTCGAAGAGAGCGGGTGTCACTGCGCCGGTGAGCTGTTCGCGACGGGGCCATACGCCTGACCAGTACGGGTCGTTCCAGCGTCGTCGTTCCGTCTCGTTTGGTCGCTCTGTCACTTCGCCCCCTACTTGCTCTGAGGCTTCGAGATGACAACGGAGCCCCGCTCGCCGACATTATTAGTCTCGCAGTTGAGAGCTAGCAGTGCGCGACGCTTTTATGGCGCCCACGGGAATCACATCTGGTCGGCCGTCGTGCCGTCGCCCCCGCTCTCGCCACAGAATCCGTGCCTTCTCCGCTGCAGAGGACTGAGCAAAGCGGAAGGGTCGACTAAACGCGCCAGAGACAGCCAAGATCAGGTCGATCGCCTGCCGGGGCGCGCCAACATCCTGCTCCGCTCCCTTGGCGTGATCGCGGCTCGTGCCTCGCGCCCGGTGATCGGTCGGCGCAAAGTGTCTCGGCTTCGGCAAATCCGCCCGTTCCGGTCCAGGACTTTTGGGGGCGACGCCTCTGCTTTTGGACTTTCTCGCCTCGCCTACACTTCTCGCTACGGCAACTGAGTTTGACGGGGTGTGTCGGGAATCGTCGCTCGTTCGCCAAAATCAGAGTGCGAGGAGTGTTTGTGACCGAGCCGTCAGCGACAGTCCGAATGCAAGCTGCGCAGGCGTTTGCGATGCGCCTTGGACATCGAGACATTGATCAGGCAATGCACTACCTGTCGCCGAATGTGGTCTATCGGGTCCCTGGACGGCATGCCCTCGCCGGATCGTTTCACGGCGTCGATGCGGTTCTCGCCCATTTACTGGAGTTCGCCGATCGAAGTGGTGGCACCTTTGACGCTTACAAGTTCGAGGACTGGCTCGCGAGCGAGAACACTGTGGCGGCAGTCCTGGACGCGCATCTGCAAGGACACGGCGCGAGCGTGTCCGAGCGAATGATCTTCCTTTTGGGTTTCGACGCATCGGATCGGATAGCCGCAGTCAGCGTCTTTTTCGAAAATGAGGACTCGATCGAGCGCTTCATCGGCGTCTGATCGGTCGCGCCCTCGCCGATGGCGACGCGTCAACATGGCCGCCAGCGGCGAAGTGATCCGAGATTGGCCTGGCGCGGTAGCCGGCCTGGATTCCAGGGTCTGGTAGAGGCGATGGCGCTGGCTGCTGCACCGCGACTCCTCGGACAGTTGTCCCCTGTCGCAATCGGAAACAGGGGCGGCCACGCATCGAATAGGGCGAAGCGAATGCCCTTCGCGCGGTCGCGCTGATGTCTCGGCAGTAGGGAATCGGCGATACCCTCTAGGGGTATGAAGATCGAGCTTGTCCCAGAGCCCGGCTACGCCGCCGATAAGCAGGCGGTGCTCAAGCGCCTTCGTCGCATCGAGGGGCAAGTGCGAGGGCTCCAGCGAATGGTCACCGAGGACGTCTACTGCATCGATGTGCTGACGCAGGTGAGTGCCGCGACGAAAGCACTCGAATCGGTGGCCTTGGTGTTGTTAGAGGACCACCTCGGGCACTGCGTGCACGACGCGACGCTAGGCGGCAGTGGAGACGCGCAAGAGAAGATCGCCGAGGCCTCCGCCGCCATCGCGCGTCTCGTTCGCTCGTGATCACAGTTGTTTTAGCGCTTTGATGATCGCTGCGGTTCTCCCGGACATCGGACGTAGCTTCAAAGAGGCGTTCTTCATGTTCTGGGAGACGCTTTGGCCGATAGTTCTCGGCTTTGGCCTATCCGTTGCCGTACAGGCCTTCGTCTCTCGCGAGCAGATGCAACGAACCCTCGGCAACCATCGTCCGGCAACGGTTGCCAAGGCAGGTGGTCTCGGGATGATTTCGTCGTCGTGCTCCTATGCGGCCTCCGCGATGGCGAAGTCGCTCGTCGACAAGGGCGCTGACTTCATCGCGTCGATGGTGTTCATGTTCGCGTCGACGAACCTCGTGGTCGAGCTCGGTGTCGTGCTCGTGATTCTGATGGGGTGGCAGTTCGCAGCGGCCGAGTTTGTCGGCGGCCCGATCATGATCGTCTTGCTCGTCGTACTCGGCGGATTCATCCTCACCCCGCGAGTGGTCGCGGCGGCGCGACGAGGCAGCTCAAACGGAGACGAGGTTTCACATCGCTCGGCGGTTTTGAGCGGTGCGGCCGGTCCGAGCTGGCGGGCGAAGCTCTCCACTCGCGCCGGCTGGTCCGACGCGGCCAGCTACACGATCAGCGACTTGAAGATGCTCCGCAGAGAGCTGGCCGTCGGATATCTCGTCGCGGGCTTCCTCGCCGTCCTCGTCCCACCGGGCGCGTGGAATGCAATGTTTATCCGAGGCCATGGCGCTTGGACGGTCCTCGAGAACGCCGTCGTGGGGCCGGTCATCGCCTTTGTGAGTTGTGTCTGCTCGATCGGGAACGTGCCGATGGCTGCCGCGCTCTGGAAAGGCGGCATCAGCTTCGGCGGCGTGGTGAGTTTTCTCTTCGCCGACCTTGTCGCTGCTCCGCTCGTAATGATCTACCGCCGCTACTACGGCGGACGCTTGACGCTCCGCCTCGTCGCCCTGTTCTGGGTGGTGATGGCTGGTGCAGGCCTCATCGTCGAGGAGATATTCGCTGGTGCTCGCCTCATTCCGCGTCGACGACCTTCGGCGATCGCCGCTATCGCCTTCCACTGGAACTACACGTCGGTCCTAAATATCGTCGCGCTGGCGGCCTTTGGCTACCTGTACTGGATGTACCGGAATAGGGCGCGATTCGGCGGTGGCGTCGGGTACGCGCTCGACCCGGTCTGTGGCATGCAGGTTCGAACCTCCGACGCCCCAGCGACGAGCGTGCACGAGCGACGCCGGTACTGGTTCTGCTCTGATCGCTGTGCGGAGCGATTTGCATTGACTCCCAGTCGTTTCGTTAACGCGCTAGCCCCGACCCACGAGCATTCCGAGATGGAGGAAACGACGTTGGTTACTGATCCGGTCTGTGGGATGAGCGTCGACCCGGCAGACGCGGCCTCGATACGTACCTACGAGGGTAGGAACTACTTCTTTTGCACCGTTGGGTGCGCCGAAGCCTTTGACCTCGATCCAGGCCGCTACGCGGCTTCGACGGTCGCCGATTCATAGGCGGTGCTGATGCGTGCGACACCGCACGACGAGCCGTTACGTGCCGCCGCGGAGCAGTCACGAAAGCCCGATCCCGCGTCGCGCACCCGGCCGTTCATCGGTCCTTGCCGCCACGGCTTCGTAGGCGTGGTCGCGAGCCGTGATTTATTCGCGCGTGCGCGGGCACGACGTGGTTTGCTTATGGTTGAACGCGCACGTCCGGCTCCACGGATCATGGGAAACAGGAGTGTCTATGCCTTTTGACCTTGTCATACGTAACGGCACGGTCGTCGACGGTTCTGGCCTCGCGGCCTATCGCGGCGACGTGGGGATTCGAGGTGGACGAATAGCGCGGATCGGTCGCCTCGACGAGCGCGGGCGTCAAGAGATTGACGCCGATGGTCTCGTCGTGACGCCTGGATTCATTGACGCCCATACCCACATGGATGCGCAGGTCTTCTGGGATTCGCTCGGAACCAACTCCTGTTGGCATGGCGTGACGTCGGTGCTAATGGGGAACTGCGGATTCACGCTCGCACCGTCGAAGCCAGGTGCCCACCAGCTCGTAATGGACAATCTTGAGCGGGCAGAGGACATCCCAGCAGAGGCCATGGCGGCGGGAATCGACTGGAGCTGGGAGAGCTTTCCTCAGTATCTGGACGCGGTCGAGCGGACCCCGAAGGCGATCAACTACGCCTCGCAGATCGGCCACTCCGCACTGCGTACCGCCGTCATGGGTGAGCGTGCCTTCGGCGGTGTCGCGAGCGAAGCGGATCTCGGTGCGATGTCCTCGACCCTCGCGGAGGCACTCCTTGCGGGTGCATTCGGCTTCTCGACGTCGATCAGTGACCATCACGTAACGCCGGCTGGACGGCCTATCGCATCGCGCTCTACCTCGTGGGAGGAGCTGAGTGCCCTCGTCGAGGTAGTCGGGCACACCGGATTCGGGGTGTTCCAGCTCGCCGTCGACACGTCCCGAGCCGAGTCCGAGGATTTGCAGCTCGCGATGTCGTTCTACGACGAGCTTCGGAAGCTCGCGGTCGCGACGCGGGTCCCTACTACCTATGGACTACGTCACCAACACCTAGACGAGCAGCTGGCGACCTTCGACGCCGCGGCGACAGAGGGTGGGTCGATGTTCGGCCAGTGCGAGGCGATCGCCTCGACGTCGTTGCTCTCGTTCGAGACGAGCATGCCGTTCGATCAGCTGCCCGAGTGGCGAGAGGTCCGGTCGCTGCCACTCTCCGAGCAGGTCGCAGTGCTGCGAGATGCCACGCGTCGAGTCGAGCTGCTCGCCGCGCTCGACGCCGCAGTCGCGGCCGGCGGCTTCGCCGGCACGCGTCGCAACAGGCTGTCGTTCGAGACCTTCGTGCCGCTTCGCGAGGGCTCGAGTGAGTCTGTCGGAGAGATCGCGGAACGTCGCCGGGTAGCCCCGACCGAGGCGCTGATCGACTGCGCGTTAGAGACCGATCTGACGATGCTCTTTCGTATCGCGGCCACTCCCGAACAAGACGAGGCACTCCTCACCGCGATGCGTCATCCGAGAACGGTGATGACATTTGGCGACTCGGGAGCACACGTCAAGCAGATCTCCGGCGCCGACCATCAGACGACCCTGCTCTCCCACTGGGTGCGTGATCGTCAGGCCTTCACGCTCGAGGAGGCAGTGCGAATGATCACCCTCGCACCTGCCCTCGCCTGGCAGATTCCAGGACGAGGTCTTCTCCGGGAAGGCATGGTCGCCGATGTGAACATCCTCGATCCGAACGCCGTAGCACCGGGTATTCCAACGATCGTTGCTGACCTTCCAGGTGGTGCTCGTCGCATTCGTCAGCGCGCGAGTGGCTTCCGCTCGACAATCGTCGGAGGCATCGAGGTGTTCGCTTCTGGCGAACACACCGGAGCTCTGCCCGGGAGACTACTCCGCGGCCCACTCGCTCTCGTGGACTGAGCCCCTCTCGAAGCAGATGGCGCTAACTCCGGCGAGCCAAGGATCGGTGAGCGGGCCGCGACAGCTGCGCTCGTTTCGTAGGGATGTAGCGCGGTAACGGCACGGAGAGGTGCTCCGGGCACTTGTGCCGGCGACACGCCGCGCAACTCCTGGTTTCCCCATCCCTCGTGAGGTACCGTCGCTTCGGTTTGGCATGGGGCATCATCACTCAATTCGACTCGGGCCGGCGAAGTCTGCTGGTCTCGTCCGGGGAGCAGTTGGGGCGCCGTAGCTGGTACCTGGGGCAGGATGTTGTGTCTCTGCCCCAGCTGATCGACGTCAGAGCGCGAGGCACGACCCTGGCACTGCCCGGCCGAGACGGCATCAAAGGGTTTCACAGCAGAACTGCGACGAAGTGGAGGGACGCAAATGGCAGATCCGATACGCGTGGGGATTATCGGCGCAAATCCTGAACGAGGGTGGGCACTGCAGTCGCACCTTCCCGGACTCGTCGTCCTTCCCGAGTTCGAAGTCACCGCAGTGGCGACGACTCGGGCCGAGAGCGCGCAGGCGACCGCAGCGCTGTTCGGGGTTCGCCTCGCGTTCTCGGACGCGAACGAGCTCATCGCAAGCGATGATGTCGACCTCGTATCGATCTCGGTGAAGGTGCCGAATCACTATGACTACGTAAAGGCAGCTATCGCCGCGGGAAAGCACGTCTACTGCGAGTGGCCGCTTGGCGCGAACACCGAGCAGGCGACAGAGCTCGCCTCGCTCGCGAATGCGGCCGGCATAAAGCACGTGGTCGGATTGCAGGGGCGTAAGAGCACGGTGGTCAACTACGTACGCGACCTCGTCGCCGACGGCTACGTCGGGCAGGTGCTCTCCGCAACGCTCTCGGTTGCGATGCCGGGACGTGGCGGCCCGACCGTACCGGAGGAGCGAGTCTGGGCCACGGACAAGCGCAACGGAGCCACGACACTCTCGATTATCGCGGGGCACAACATCGACGTCCTTCGCTACTGCCTCGGGGGACCGAAGGAGCTCGACGCGCTGGTGGCGGTTCGCTACCCCGAGGCGACGGTGATCGAGACCGGCGCAGCGGTATCAGTCACCTCACCCGACGTCGTGTTGGTGCACGGAGTGCTCGACCGCGGCGGGTACGTGACGATCGACGTCCAAGCCGGCCTTCCAAAGGGTGGGGGCGTGGTCTTCGAGATTCAAGGCACCGATGGCATCTTGCAGGTAACTGGTCCAGGGTCGTTGCACCTGAGTGACAACGCGCTCACACTCCGAGGCGCGACAGGTGATGCCTCCCTCGTCGAGCTCGATGTACCCGACACTTACAAGCCCGTGTCCGATGACGTCCCTGCGGGCAGCGCGCGTAACATCGCCGGGCTCTACCAGGCGGTCGCGAACGCGATCGAGCACGGCGTTCCCGTCGACCCCGACTTCGACGTGGCGGTCGGCTTGCATCGCCTCCTCGACACGATCGAGCAGGCCTCAACGAGCGGAAGCCGACAGGAGCCGACCGCCTGAGCCGACGACGAGCTCATCGTTGGTACGCGTCCTTGGTGCTGTCGCGTAATCGGGAATCCGAACGCGAATGTGGGGCCGCTGTCGCGGCCCCACATTCGTCGTGCGTCGAGGTAAACCTCAGCGTTGCTTAGCTGAGTGACATGTTCTCAAAGAAGATGTTGAACGTGTTCGGCGTGAAGTCACCCGTGTCGTTCAGCTTCTTCGTAGCCACGATGTAGAAGTTCTTCGCGTACATGAAGACGCCCAACTGCTGCTGGTTCTCGATGTTGGCGACCTGGGTGTAGGCCTTCTGGCGGGCGATCGGGTTGGCATTCGCGAGGCCCTTGTTCAGCTCGCCCTGCAGGGCGGCGTTGTTGTTGCCGGAGAAGACCGTGCCTGCAGAGAGGTTCGCGAAGAACTCTGAGTCGTTGATACCCGGGTCGGTACCCACTCCCCAGTTCTCGTCGATCGCCTGCCAGGCACCGGAGAAGGTGATGCCGAGCATCTGCTGGAGTGAGTAGTCCTGGATATTCACCTTGATCCCGGCCGCCTGCCACATCGTCGCGATGGCCTGGACCTCATTGATGAAGAAGGCGGTGTTCGTCGTCGTAGAGAGATCGACGCTTAGACCACCAGGGATCTGGGCAACGAGCGCCTTAGCCTTGGCCAAGTTGTAACCGCGGAAGTACTTGTTCGTCGGGGTGTAAAAGAGTTGCCCAGGTGCGGTCTGCGACTCGACTGTCTTGTAGGCACCGTTGTAGAGACCAGCGACCAGAGCCTTCGAGTTCGTCGCGTACGCGACTGCCTCACGGGCCAAGATGTTCGAGAACGGCCCGTGGATCGTGTTCAAGTTGATGAACTCGGTCACCATGGCCGGAAGCTTCGAGACGACGAGCCCCTGCTTGGCAACCTGGTTCAGCAACGGGATCGTCGTCACGAGAAGCGCCAACTGGCCCTCACCGGACTGCAGGGCGGCGAGAGCGCTCTGGTCGGTTCCAACCGAGGTGAAGTCGATTCCGGCAAGGAGGGGGTGACCCTTCTCCCAGTACTTCGTGTTCTTCACAAGGTCGAGCTGGGCGCTGGCCTCATTGGAAGCGATCTTGAAGGGACCGGCACCGATCGGGTTTTGCGCGTAGGCGGCTTCACCCATCGAGGTCAATGCCGTCTGGTCGACGGTCCAGTTCCAGGCCTCGTTGATGAAGGCAGGCACGATGGCGACATCGGGCTCTTTGAGTGGGCAGGTAACCGTCAAACCGGAGCCCGAGCACCCCGCCGCGGTCAGCGGCAGGTTCGAGAGGCCGATGTTGCCGTACGACGGCGTGGTATCGCGGTTAATGCTCCATGCCACGACAGCGGCGGTAAGTGCGTCGCCGTTTGAGAAGACGAGGCCCTTGCGGAGCTTAAAGACGAGTGTCGAGTTGTGGTTCGTCAACTTCCAGGTTGTCGCCTGGTCGGGGATGACCACGTTGTTCGCGTTCATCTCGAACAGCTGACCATAAATGGCGTTCAGGTAACCCGCGTCAGCGGTGTCCTGGGTATCGGTCGCAGAGTCCAGACCTGGCCACTGCGAGGCGACGACCTCGACCTGTAGCGTGCCGCCCGCTTTCGCAGGCTGGCTGGTGCTGGCTGATGCGATGCTCGCGGCGCTTGCTCCAAGAGCAAGTGCTGTAGCTACCGCCGTCGCCGCTAGTGAACGGAGTGCGGCTGATCTCATATAGCCCCCTTGTTCGCGCCGGTGTACCCGACGGATTGTCATGTAGACGAGAGGGTGGTGGGTTCACGCGCAGACCTCCGCCCCTCGGCCTGGTTCTGAACTGTAATGTAGCTCCGCTTTCCGCACAATTTGTCATCTTGCATGCGAGGACGACTTGGAGGCCTAGCGGATAGGCCGAGTCAACCTGCTTGAGTGGCCCGCTGATCGACGAGCGCGATCGGTGTTTTGTCGTAACTGGCCATAGTGCGACGGCAAGGAGTTGGTCCGTTCGACCGGCCACAGAAGCCCGAGCGGGACAGGTAGGCGAGGCTGGCGCGAACGCGTCGAGATCTTCGGCTGAGAAGACAGCATCGAACACTTCGGGCTCGAGTACGCGCATGATGGTGAGGACCTCCGCTGGTCGTCAGGATCGATAAGCACCCGACAGTCCAGTTGGGCCATCACGGCGATCGGTGGATGGTCCTCTTCAATCGCCTATTCGCGCGGCCTCTTAACCTTAATCGTCGTGCATGCGGACGTAGGTGAATCAGACGCGCACCCGCGGCCCGGTGCCGTTCGAGGCTGGGGCAGGATCGACCGAGCGCGGCGGTGATGCGAATAGCCAGGGGAGGTGCGCGAGGGCATCGATCGCGAACACCGCTCCGCTTCCCACCCACACCCCACCGACGACGTCAGTCGGATAGTGCCACCGAAGTACCAGGACCGCGACGCCCGTGCCGGTGACCGCGGCGACGCCGGCAAGCGCGACTAATGGGCGCGTAAGGCGCGGTGCGACGAGGAACACGGCTGTCGACAGTGCCGCTATCGCGGCGACTGTGCCGGAGGGATAGGTGAAGGTACCGCCACCGATCTCGCGACCGACCATCGGTTTCGCGATGTGTTCCACGACCTCGACCGCAATGATCGGGGCCGCCGCGCAGGCGAAGGCGCGCACCCAGTCGCGAAAGATCGCGACGAGAAAGACGACGATCACGCCGACTATGAGCACGGGCTTTGAGCCCAGGCGAACGAGATCGTTGGCGAGATGCGAGTTCGGGTCCGACGGGACGTAGAAGTAGCCCGCGGCGTCAACCCGATTCGGGCCGGGCCGCTTGGCGAATAGCAGGCCAGCTAATGCTGCCCCGGCGAGCAGCGTCACGCCGAGTAGGAGCTCAATCGCGGTCCAAAGTCGAGAGGCGGCCGCGGGCCCTCGTCGTTGAGAACGGGCTGCGGCCATGCCATCCAACTTAAGGGCTGCCCCGACGCTTGGGGCGGCAGCGCAGCTCGCCTGTTCTGGGGCATAGCACGTCAGCGTTTCGGGCTCGGTAGCCGGCCCGCGAGGGTGCTCCTTAGCCGAGCCCGTAGGAGCGGTGCACCTCGAACTCGTAGACGAGCCGCTCCTGATCGATCATCGCCTGGATGAACTCCTCGTCGCTGAAGTCGCGACCGAACCAGCTGAGCGGGCCCGTCGGCGTGCCGAGCATCTCGCGAAAGAGCCGCAAATTTTGCTGAGGCGCGTCTGGCCCGTCGAGGATCGTCACTGTCGTTTCGAGTCCCCGCCAAGCGCTCTCGGAATCGAACACGAACAGCGTGCACCTTGGGTCTCGCCGAAGTCGCTTGGTTCTGACGCGACCCTGGGTGCCGCTGCTCCAGAGCTTCCCGTCGAGGAGGGCGACGCTCACCCGAGAGGGCTTCGCGACGCCTTCGTTTGAGACCGTGATCATTGCTGCTGATCGGTGATCAGCCAAGAAACTGACGTCCGCATCGGAAAGGGCCATGACGTGAATCTATCTGTCGCCCGATGAGGGTTTCCGGTCGTCGCGCATGACAAGGCATCGACACCCCGGGGTTGTTGAGCGGCTAGCGGGGTCGTCGTGGCCGCTGGCGCCTGTCGCAGTAAGGTTCGTTCCCGTGCTGGGAATGGGAATGGGCCGCGGAAACTCCTCGCTTCGAGCGGTACGACTGGGTCTGCTCGTGATGGTCATCCTCGCCGGCGTGGTCTTTCATCGTTCCGGCGGTACTTATCAGGCGATTCATGTCCTGTACTACGTGCTGATCGTCGGGTTCGTCGGGTTCGCTCTTATGACGCGTCGCCGGCGTGGCAACCAGGCTCCAGGCGGAACCCCCGGAGGCTCTCGGGGTGGAATTGATCGTGCTCCGGCTGCTCCGTCCTCGCCGTCGACCGCGCAATCGTCTGACCTGACCGACAACGAGCGCGAGGCCAGAGCCAACGACCAAGGAACCGACTTGCCGACTGCTTGATCGGCAGCACCTGACTCGAGGCTCTCGCCGTCTGCCAAGCACGCGCGACCGTGTCAGCGGAGATCGAGGACGCCGTAGTCTCAAGGTGCTGGACGAACCGCTCCATGTGGCGCGGGTGCGGAATGGGTATACCTCGGCTGTG
>DATCDR010000060.1:0-39731 GCA_036510575.1 Acidimicrobiales bacterium
GCTGGATTCGCCAGTTCATCGCCTTCAGGCCGTGTTCGGCCGGCTCTTTCAACGCGAGCACACCGACGAGGCCAACGACCTGAATGGCGATCTCGAAGTAAAACGGGGTCACCGTGGGGCGCGGTAGATACTGCGCCATCACACCGACGACCAAGGGTCCGATTGCTGCCCCGGAGAGAAAGCCAACTGTCGTGATCAACGACGCGCGCCGTCGGTCGTGATTCGGCTCGAGCTCTACGAGTGCGGCTGTAGCGGCTGGCATCACGGTGCCGGTGGCGAATCCGACGAGCACCCGCCCGACTAAGAGCATCGCGGTACCGGTTGCGAGGAGGAAGATCACCGAACTCAAGATGAGCATCAGCGCACCGGCGATCATGAGCGGCTTTCGACCCACGTCGTCGGATAGACGACCGACCACCAACAATGCGACGAGTACCGACAGCGCGTACGTCGCAAAGATCGCCGTGACCGTGAGCGACGAAAATCCAAAGCGCTTCTCGTAGATGACGTAGATCGTCGACAGCGCGTTATTTGCGAACGTGCCCAACATCAACAAGTTGACGACGATGGCAATTCGCAGGCGGTTTGACATCGCCCGATCAGCCTACCTTTGGCCCGTAAGCATCGAGGGCCGAGAACGAGGCCTAATTGGACGAAGCACGCTCCCACTGCTCGAGAGTCTCCTCCATCGCTTCTAGGTATGCCTCCTCGCGCTCAGGGGCGTCCTCGAGATATTCGACGAGCGTTCGGTAGAACTCAAGCGGAGCAACCGCTCGCCAGCCCGACCCCCCAGCACCGGCCTGCTCCACTTCGGGGTCGGCGCCGGGCGCGGCCTGCACGAAGAGCGGGTGGCCGTCCTCGGCCATTCCAATCCACCACGACCGCTCTCGCTCACCGCTCACGTGACTCCCCTTTTCACCCACTGGCTCACCACGCGCCAAAGGCGAAGCTTCGGAGTGATCTGGTGCTGACGCGATGATCGCCGGGCACTAACCCGGAGCGCCATTTCACTCCGACGCCATGACGGTTCACCGCCGACGCGCCGACGATCGCAGCCTCGCTCGCAGCCCCGTCAAGCGACGAGTCGCGGCAGCACCTCGCTGATTGAGCCTCGCACGACCACGTCGGCGATCTCGTCATGACGAGTAGGCGTCGCGTTCACGATCGCTACCGCCGCTCCGGTCTTCACCGCGAGCGGTACCAGTGCGGCGACGGGATCAACCCGCAGGCTCGACCCGACGACAAGCAACATGTCACTTCCTTGCACGGCCCGTACGGCTCGCTGCAGGTCGGAAACGTCGAGCGGCTGGCCGAAACTCACCGTCGCGACCTTCAAGATCCCCGCGCACTCGGTATCCCCGACATGTTCTCGACAATGCGGGTCGGTCTCGCCGAGGCGCACGCGGGCGAGCGCTTCGCTCGTCGGAATCCGGTGGCCACAGCTGAGACAGAGCGTCTCGTGCACCGAGCCGTGAAGCTCGACGACGAGATCGGAGGCATGGCCGACGACCCGATGGAGCCCGTCGGCATTCTGGGTGACGAGCAGCGCCAGCTTCTCTTGGGTTTCGAGCTCGAGAAGGGCCCGATGACCGGCGTTCGGCAGCGCCGTCCATACTGCCCCCTGCCCTCGATTGGCCCATGCGCGCCGGCGCTGATCGGGGTCGGCGACATACTCCTCGAGCGTCATCTTGGCGCGAGCCTCCGGGTTCGTCGTCCAGACCCCGGTCGGCCCTCGAAAGTCCGGAATTCCGGAGTCGGTCGAGATCCCCGCACCAGTCAGTACGACGACCGAGGAGGACGCGCCAAGCAGCGCCTTAGCCGTGACCACAGACGATTGATCGCTCGTTGCTACCCCGGTGGACTCCATCGACTCCAACGGTAACGAGCTGAGCTAGCCAGCGACAGCCCGCCTCCTTCCCCGACGCTCGAGCCGACGACCTGATCGGACCTCGCTGGGGCGTCATTGCGGCGCGAGTCCTGACCGATTAGGGTCTTTGCTCCGTGTCATTTCGACCTGGCGACATTTTATGCCGCCAAGCCGGTAGACCCGAACCTGGTCAGCGCAGCTGATCAACCCACATTCCAACTACCTAGTGAGTGACGGCCCACCGGTCATCACCCTCGCGGAGGCGATACATCCGGGCGAGCACTCGCACCGGCGAAAGGACATCGATGGTGTATCAACTTGACCAGAAGGTCTCCCCGTCCGCTCAGCCGGATCAGCTCGAGTCATCGCAGGTCTTTGACGAGCACGAGTCAAACGTTCGCTCCTACAGCAGGTCGTTCCCAGCGATCTTTTCGCGCGCCAAGGGCGCATTCCTCTACGACACCGTCGGCCGTCGCTACATCGACTTCCTCGCCGGCGCAGGCGCCATGAACTTTGGTCACAATCACGAAGCGATCAAGGCCGCCCTCATCGAATACGTCTCCAACGACGGTCTTCCCCACGGTTTGGATCTCTATACGAGCGCGAAGGGCGAATTCCTGAACGCCTTCGTGAGCCAGGTACTCGCGCCGAGGGGGCTCGACTACAAGGTCCAGTTCACCGGCCCAACCGGTACCAACGCAGTTGAAGCGGCGCTCAAGATCGCTCGGCGTGCGACGGGACGAAGCGGGATCTTCGCCTTCATGGGCGGCTACCACGGCGACTCGCTCGGCAGCCTCGCAGCCACGGCGAATCGCGATCATCGACGCGCCGCCGGCGTGGACCTCGCCAACGTGACGTTCATGCCCTTTCCGGCCGGGTCGATGGCCGATATCGACACGCTCGGCTACCTGCGCACCATCTTGATGGACACGCACTCCGGGATCGACCTGCCTGCTGGCATCATCGTCGAGACCCTCCAGGCCGAGGGCGGCGTGAACGTCGCCTCGAACGCGTGGCTCCGCGAGCTTCGACGGATCTGTGACGACTACGCGATCATCCTCATCATCGACGAGGTGCAGACCGGTGTCGGCCGCACCGGGCCCTACTTCTCTTTTGAGCGCGCAGGGATCGTTCCCGACGTCGTCGCGGTCTCGAAGTCGATCAGTGGATCGGGTCAACCGATGGCCTTGACACTGCTTCGTCCAGAGCTCGACCTCTGGGAGCCAGGTGAGCACACCGGCACGTTTCGGGGCAATCAGCTGGCCTTTGTAACCGCCCGCGTCGCCATCGATCTGTTTTCCTCAGAGCGCTTGGAGGCACGCACCACGGAGAACGATCGCCTCATCGAGACGTTCCTCCGCACCGAGGTCATGCCGCTCGATCGACGACTCGAGGTTCGCGGTCTCGGCATGCTCTGGGGCCTCGACACTGCCGCGATCGATCCGACAGGTGGCATCGCCAGGTCGATCGGGCGACGGGCGTTCCACGACGGACTCATCATCGAGCGGGTCGGGAGAAACGACACCGTGATGAAGATCCTGCCGCCGCTCACCATCGAGCCCGAGGTGCTCCGCGAGGGTCTCTCGATCCTTGCCACCTCGACCAAAGCAGTGCTCCGACCCTGACAACTCCTTCGGAGGAGTCGCCACTCGAACGACACCTGCGCGAGGTTCTAGACGGCGAATCGCGCTCGTTTCACATGCCAGGGCACAAGGGAGGATCCGGGGCGCCTCGGCGCGGGATCGAGCTGTTCGGCACGGACCTGTACGCCATCGACGTCTCCGAGATGGGTGGCTTCGACTACCTGCATGGCGCCACCTCTGCGCTCGTTCGAGCCCAGGCCGACGCTGCCGAAGTCTTCGGCGCCGACCGAACCTTTTACCTGGTCAACGGCGCGACGGCAGGCAATCTCGCAGCGCTGATGGCGACGACAACCGATGAAAGCCACGTGCTCGTAGCGCGCGGCTCGCATCGATCGGTATACGCCGGCCTCGTACTCTCTGGCGCCACGCCTCGCTATCTCTCTCCGATCGCGAACACCGAGCTCGACGGGCTCTTCGGGATCGATCCCGCCGATATCGAGCGCGAGCTCGACGCGGACCCTTCGATCTCGGCAGTTCACGTCACGAGCCCGAGTTACTACGGATTCACGATTCCCCTCGAGGCCGTGCTCGCGGTGACCACGGCACGGGGCGTGCCGTTGATCGTCGATGAGGCACATGGCAGCCACTTCGTCTTCAACCCCGCCTTTCCCCGTCCCGCACTAAGTCTCGGTGCCGACCTCGTGGTGCAAAGTCCGCACAAGACGCTCGGCTCACTCACCCAATCCTCGCTCTTGCATCTATCCGGCTCGAGAGTCGACGCTGACCGGGTCGACCAGGCGCTCCAGATGCTGCAGTCATCGTCCCCGTCTGCACTGCTCCTGATCTCTTTGGACCTAGCGATTGCGGAGTCTGCAGCGAATGGGCTCGCGGCGTGGGGAAGAGCACTCACCTACGCGACGACCGTACGGGCCGCGATCAGCGACACCGGAGGGATACACGTCTACGGCGAGGAGATCAAGGGCACTCCTGGGATCGAGGAGTTCGACCCCACGAAGCTCGTCGTCGACGTCAGTGATCTGGCGATGAGCGGCCAGGCGTCAGCGGCGTGGCTAAAGCAGCACTGGCGGATCAATCCGGAGTTCTCCGACCTTCGGCGGATCGTCTTTTCCATTACCCCAGGTGACGATGACGAGAGCGTCGAACTGCTAATCGATGCGCTTGGCTCCCTCGGCGACACCGAGGCGAGCACCACGTCGCGAGCGTTCGCGTCGCTCTGGCCGAGAGAGAGTCCCACCCTCGCCGTCACTCCTCGGGAGGGCTTCGCCGCGCCAGCCGAGACGGTGGCGCTAGCTAGCGCCCTTTCGAGGACCGTTGCGGAGATGATCGTGCCCTATCCCCCGGGTATCCCGCTCCTCGTCCCAGGCGAGCTCGTCACCGAAGGGGTCATCGAGACAATGCGGCAACTTCTCGCGGCAGGCTGTCGCATGGTGGGCATGGCGGATCCGACGGGGATGTCGCTTCGCTGCCTTCGCGAATACGAAGACGAAGACGAAGACGTTTCTTAGACGACCACATCCCATACCGGCGCGGATGCCACGGTGTCGAAGAAGGCGTCGACGAGACGGTGGCATCGAAGGCGCGCGTCGTCGGCGAGCAGTGCCGTCTCGGCCTCGATCTCCTCGATCACCCCACCTGCGGCGGCGACGTCGTCCGGCGCCGCACGAAGCCAGGTGCTGACGGTCGCCGGCGTCACCTCGGGGTGGAACTGAAGCCCGAGCGTGCGGCCGAAGACGAACGCCTGCGGCGACACCTGATTGCGCATGAACGACCGCACCGGCCCCCCGTCGGACCAGCGGTCGAAGTGGTACTGGAACCACGGCCCCGTCCCGCAGAACGACACGTCGTCGCTCTCTAGTAGCCGCCAGCCGATCTCGGGTTGTTCGGCACGTCGAACCTCGGCACCAAGCGCCGAAGCACAGAGCTGTCCTCCATAACAGATCCCAAGCACCGGCACGCCCCGTCGGGCTGCCCGTCGCACGAGCGCACGCTCGGGCGCTGCGGACAACGCGGACGGCGCGGTCGACGCGTCATAGACGGACCAATCCGAGCCGAGCGACAAAACGAGATCGGCGTCGAGCTCAGCGTCGGCGAGACCATCGGGGTCCTCGCGCCAGACGCGGATGAAGTTCGCACCAAGCTCGCCGAGCCGCTCGCCTACGAAGCCGTCATCGCCGTCGCCGCGATTTGCCACCACGACGACGTTCACGCGGAGCACCCCCGAGCTTCGAAGCTAGGTAGCGATGCGTGCGTGCCTCTAGCCGAAGTCGTAGAGCCGCTCGGGGTTGGTGACGAGGATCTTCTGGCGCGTCGCCTCGTCCGGGGCAACCTGGGCGACGAAGTCGATCAGATCGCCGTCATCGGGGGTAGCGCGAACGTTTGGATGCGGCCAGTCACTCCCCCAGAGAATCCGGTCGGGAGCTGCGGCGACGAGTGCCTGCGCGTACGGGATGACGTCGTCATAAGGCGGTGTCCCGTCCGCAGTCTGGCGCTCGGCGCCGGAGATCTTCACCCAGGCCCGCTCGTCTCGCATCAGCTCGAGGAGCTGCTGGAACGGCTCCTGGTCGATCCCTGCCTTGGCGTCGATTCGGGCCATGTGGTCGATGACGTAGGGAACCGGCATCTGGTCGAGCATCTCGACGTGTGAAGGCAGGTCCTTCGCATCGAAGTGCAAGACGATGTGCCAGCCGAATCCCGCCACTCGCTCGACGATTCGCCAGTACTCGTCCATCTCCGGAGCGCCGCCTAGGTGCGCCACGAAGTTGAAGCGCGTACCGCGGACGCCGACGTCATGGAGCTTTTGGATATCGGCATCGGAGAATGACTCATCGACCATCGCCACACCGGCGAAGCGACCGTTGCCACGGATAATGGCATCGACCATCGCTGAGTTGTCCACGCCGTGACAGCTCGCCTGGACGAATACGGCCCTTGAGAGACCGAGACGCTCCTGGAGGACGAGGAAGTCGTCGATCCCAGAGTCCGGCGGCGTGTACGTGCGGTCGTCGGCAAATGGGAACTTGTCGGCCGGACCAAAGATGTGGCAGTGAGCGTCGGTCGCGTTCGCCGGAGGCGTAAACAGCCGCGGCGAGTGCGGATGGGCATGTGGCGGAGGAATAGTTCGTTCAAGTTCTACGGTCACGTGGCTCCTCCGATGTTGGTTCGAACAAAAGCGGCAAGACGACTACGCGAGAGATGACTCCCGCGATCAGTACTCGCGGGGAAAGACAGTCCCGTCGAAGAGCTTTCGGGCGGTGCGGATGATGCCGGAGCGGTGGACGACGGGAATGGGACCCGATACGTCGATGTCGATCGCCACGTCGAAGGTTCCCGTCGGGTGCTCGACAACGATCACCCCACTCGAGAGATCGCCGAGGAGTACCGACGACGCCGGGGAGTCCGGCAGGTACGCGGCAGTCGCCACCGAGACCGCGCCGAGCACCCCGATGGCGTCATGACAACGGTGCGGAATGAACGTGCGAGTCGAAAGCGACCCACCGTCGCGAGCGGGTGCGACCATCGTCAGCTTCGGAACGGTGGTCTTTGTGACATCGCCGAGGTTCATCAACGGTCCTGCCGTTAGCCGGATCTCTTCGAGAATCTTTCGGAGCTCGGTGTTCGCCTCGAGATCGAGCGGGGCTTCGTAGCCGGCTATGCCGACGTCCTCGGCCCGCATCACGATCACCGGCATGCCGTTATCGATACAGGTGACTCGCACGCCACAGATCGTGTCGACTGCGTTTCCGGTCGGGAGCAGCGTCCCGCACGTCGCGCCTTCGGTGTCCTCGAAGTCGATTCGAACCTCACCAGCTGTGCCGGGAACTCCCGCTATGAAGGTCGAGCCCGTGTAGACAGGCGCGCCCTGATGCATCGGGAAGGTGGCGGTCGCGATGCTGTTGGTGTTGAGCATGCGGATCCGGACGGTCGCCTGTTCGCCGTCCTCCTTCAACAGACCGCGTTCCATGGCGAACGGCCCGATGCCGGCCAAGATGTTGCCGCAGTTCTGCTGGTCGGTAACGAAGGCATCCTCGATACCGGTCTGCAGAAAGAGGTAGTCCACGTCGGCGTCTTCATCTTCGGACCGGTTGACGACGGCGATCTTGCTCGTAAGGGGGTGCGCGCCGCCGATCCCATCGATCTGGCGGGCGTCGGGCGAGCCCACTACCTGGAGCAGCAGCTCGTCACGCTCGGCCGCATCTCCTGGAAGGTCTTCCTTAAGGAAGTACGCCCCCTTCGACGTTCCCCCACGCATCAACATGCATCGAATCTCTGTCATGCCCAAAGTATCCCCCCCACGGTAGGTAGATGTCGACAAGTCTGCTGGATGCGGGCCGAAAAAGGGCCGCAGCGCCGGCGTGATCGCCGCTTGAGACGATCGAGCATCCAAGGGCGATCACGCCGTTACCTCAAGAGATCGTGAGTGCCTTCGCAGCGGCGTAACGGCTCCCCACGTCGCCCCAGTTGACGAGCTTCCAGAGCGCGGCGACGAAGTCGGCCTTCACGTTCTTGTACTGCAGGTAGAACGCGTGCTCCCAGGCGTCGAAGACGAGCAACGGAACCGAGCCGTTGCCGAGGTTGCCCTGGTGGTCGTAGACCTGCTCGACGAGCAGACGCCCGGCGAGCGGCTCATAGGCGAGAACTCCCCAGCCCGAGCCCTGAATCGTCGTCGTGGCCTGGGTCAACTGGGCGCTGAAACCCTCGAACGAGCCGAAGTACTCCGTGATCGCTTCGCCGAGATCGCCGTCTGGGCGCTCACCGCCGTCTGGAGAGAGGTTCTTCCAGAAGATCGAGTGCAGCACATGGCCCGAGACGTTGAACGCCAGCGTCTTTTCGAGGCCGACGATGGTCCCGAACTCGTTCGCCGCGCGCGACTCCTCGAGCCGGTCGAGCGTCGCATTCGCACCAGCCACGTAGGCCGCGTGGTGCTTGTCATGATGCAACTCGAGGATTTCCCCCGAGTAGTGCGGCTCAAGGGCCCCGAAGTCGTAAGGAAGATCTGGGAGCGTGTACACGGGCATCTAGGCGCCTCCTGGTAGTCGTCTCTGCAGCGATCCGAGACTACCGCAGGGCGTCGATCCTCGAACTTCTGCGCGGCTCAGCGTATCGACTCCGAGACACCTCAATGCAAGCGACGCCGCGTCAGACGCGCCCGAGGCCTTCGCCGACGACGCGCACGAACCACGCCCGAAGTCGCCACTTGGGGATCGAAGTCAGCCTTACCTGACGACCACGACGGGGCAGGTCGCGTGCGCGACACAGTGGTTGCTGACCGAGCCGAGCAACATACCGGTGAAACCGCCATGTCCGCGCGATCCGACGACGAGCAGCGCCGCGGTCTTCGAGTCCTCGATGAGCGCGGTCGCAGGCGGAGAGTTCACGATCTCTGCTTCGAACTCGACCTTTGGAAACTTCGCATGGATGTCGGCGACGTTGGCGAGCAGCTGCGTCTTGGCATCGGCAGCGAAATCGATGTCGTCGGGTATCGCATACGCGTAGCCGTAGTCGACCGGGTAGTGGTACGCACTAACGGCTCGAACCTTCAGCGCGAATGCCTCGGCGTACTTCGCGGCCCACTCAAGCGCCTGGAGCGAGGGATCGGACCCGTCAACACCAACTACCACCTTGCCAGATGCGTCGTTCTGGACGTCTGTCATATCCGCCTCCGTCGTTTACTCCACCTCGAGATTAGGGGAAATAGCCGGACGGGGCCTCTGTGCCCGAATCGGTCATCGCGATCGCCCTGATCGCTCGAGTAGACCCGCTGCTCGGACACGGGACCCCACGGCTCGAAAGACGCTTCTCGCGGGCTCCTAGAACGTCGCTCGCCGCGCCCGACAACCGGTTCTAGACAGCCGAACCGAGTCGAGCCTCAACAGCGGCGTCGGAAATCCTAGGTAGCTTGGTGGCACAACCCCAGCCCCATCGAGGAGCAGACGCGTGCCGTTCGCGATCGAAGTCGAAGATCTGGAAAAGACGTTCAAGGGAGACATCCGCGCGCTGAGCGGCGTGACCTTTTCGGTTGAAGAGGGCACGGTGTTCGGCCTCCTTGGACCGAACGGCGCCGGAAAGACGACCGTCGTCCGGATCCTCACGACGATTCTGCAACCCGACGTCGGCCTAGCCCGGGTGCTCGGGCACGACGTCGTGCGCGAGCCGGACGTCGTCCGCACGCTCTTCGGGCTCGCCGGCCAGTACGCCGCGGTCGACGAGAACCTGACGGGACGCGAGAACCTCGTGATGGTGAGCCGGCTGAACAACATGTCGAAGAGCGCATCGCGACAACGAGCCGGTGAGCTACTAGGGGAATTCGACCTCGTCGACGCGTCCGACCGCGTGCTCAAGACCTACTCGGGCGGCATGCGACGACGACTCGACGTCGCGGCCGCGCTCGTCACCCGCCCACGAGTGCTCTTCCTCGACGAGCCCACCACCGGGCTCGATCCGAAAAGCAGGAACGACCTCTGGGACGTGATCGAGCAGCTCGTCGCCACTGGCACGACCGTCTTGTTGACGACGCAGTACCTCGACGAAGCGGACCGGCTCGCGCAGCGGATCGCCGTGGTCGACCACGGACAGGTGATCTCACAAGGGACGCCGACCGAGCTGAAAGCGAACTTCGGTGACTCGGTGTTGGAGCTCGGGTTCGCCAACGAAGGCGACGCCTCCAAGGCGATTACGTCCTTGACGGCGCTTGGTGGTCACCCAGCCCATCTCCTTGGCACGAGCGTCGAGATGACGCTCGAGGGAGGTGCCGCGAACGTGATCTCGGCGCTGCGGACCCTCGACGACGTCGAGCTCGCCCCCACCACGTTCGCCGTCAGAGAGCCGAGCCTCGACGACGTCTTTTTGAGCCTGACCGGCCATCAGGCGGTTGATGCTGCGCCAGCCGGGGACCTGGACGCGGCCACAGCGTCAAAGCGCCAGCGGCGCGGCGGGAGAGCGCAATGAGTGCCATCACCGATGCGACCGCAATGACACCGCTGTTTCGCCTGCGGCGCGCGACTCGCAACACCGCGACGCTCACCTGGCGAAATCTCATGGGATATCTCCGCATCCCCGAGGCGCTCTTCTTCTCGAGTGTCCAGCCGGTCATGTTCGTGCTGTTGTTTCGCTACGTCTTCGGCGGCGCGATCCAAGTCACCGGGCAGGCTTACGTCGACTACCTGATGCCAGGGATCTTCGTCCAAACAGTCGCTTTCGGCGCCGTCTCGACGAGTATCGGGCTCGCCGAGGATCTGCAAAAGGGCATCATCGAACGCTTTCGGGCGCTTCCGATCGCTCGCTCCGCGGTACTTGCAGGACGGACCAGCGCTGACCTCATCCGGAACGTGATCGTCGTCGCCATCATCACCGCCGTCGGCTACGCGGTCGGGTTTCGCGTCACGACGAGTGTGCTCGGCTACCTCGCCGGGGTCGGAATTTTATTGCTCTTCGCATACGCGCTGTCGTGGGGCTTCGCGGTGATCGGGCTCTCGGCGCCGAACAGCGAGACGGCACAGGTGATGTCGTTCCCGATTCTTTTCCCGCTCACGTTCGCCTCATCGGCCTTCGTGCCTGTGCAGAAGATGCCGTCGTGGCTCCAGGGCTATGCAACCCACCAGCCGGTGAGCGTAGTGGTCGACGCAACCCGCGTGCTGATGACTGGCGGTCCGACGACGACCCTCGTCTGGGAGGCACTCGTGTGGTGCATAGGAATCTTCATCGTCCTCGCGCCGATCGCGGTTTGGCGCTACCGCAGCCGCGCCTGACGCCACTTCGAGACCCCTTGGTCAACGTCGCACACGCCGGTCTGACGAGCGGTAGCCGGAAAACCAGTAGCCAGCAGTCAGGTCGCGATATCGGGATACGGGAGCGAGAACTCTGAGAGACCAGCAGCGAACGCCAGCTGAATGCCGAGCGGCTCGTCGTAGTCCCGCTCGAACATCGCGATCCAAAGCGTGAGCGTCAAGAACGGGTGTGCGCCAAGTTCGAACAACTTGGCGTAGTCGTGCGTGCGAAGTGCCTCATGCTCGACCGGGGTGAACGACATCCACGTCGTCGACTCCTGCTCGACGCAGTTAAGAATCGTGCGTCCGAGATTCTGTTCCCACCACTCGACTGTCCCCTTTGGGTCAGTTCGATATCGCTCGACGAGCGCGGGATCTCGATCGACGGTGAAGAGGAACTTGTCCACCAAGTACTTGCTCATGACGGAGCCCCGTTCGGATACCACGTGAAATACGCTTCCATCGTATGGAAGAGGTCGAGTGAGTCGGAGTAGTCAGCAGGTGCCTGACCCGCCACCCCCATCATCAACATGAAGTCCATAAACCCATGTGTCGCATTCCCAGGGAGATGAAGGCTCTCGAGGGTGACGTTCGCGAGGCAGGCTTCGATGTCACCACTTCGGATCCACTCCACCGCCTTGGCATCGAACTCAGGATCGGGGCCGTGTGGACCGAACTGACGAGGTCCACCAAGTTCGAGGGAGAGATGGCCCGTCCCGATCACTGCAACACGTAAGTCAGACGGCCAGGAATCGACAATTTCTCGGATCGCCTGGCCTAACTGCACAAATCGACTCGGCTGCGGCATCGGTGCGGCGAAGATATTCGTATAGATCGGCACGATCGGCAGGTCGTTATCGGGCCGGACGGTCAGAATCGGGCACGTGATCGAGTGATCTACTCGAAGCTCATTCGAGAACGCCAAGTCGAAACCACGATCGAGGCCTTCTCGCAGCACGTAGGTCGAGAGCTCCTCGTGACCTCGAAGCGTCATTCGGGGAAGTCCGAACTCCCGCTCCTCGTTGTAGTAGTTCGCGTCATATTGCGATGCCTTGCCGACGAGGAACTGCGGCATATTGTCGAGCCAGAGTTGGTGAAAATGATCTGAGCCGACCATGACGAGAACATCAGGTTTCGCAGCAGCCAATGTCTCACGATAGGAGCTGACCTTTGCGATCCATTCCGCCGCGAATGGAGGTGCCTCTTTAGGTGGCAACGTGCTCGTCCGATAGTAAAATGGGTGATGCGTAGTCGCGAGTATGGCAACCACCTTCGCCATGTCGCACCCCCTTCGTCGCTATCGCCCAGGCACTTCCCCGCCACGATTTCCCGGGAGAGATTACCGCATTGGGTCTCTGCATCGAGTGAACGTCGCGTTACGTGCCGAACAAGTGAAACTGCACCCAGAGGGGGTCTCGACTTCCAAGTCGAGGGACAGATACGAGCTCGACGCGGTCGAAACACCGCGGGATCACGCGGACGGCTGACGCGTTCAGATCCAGCCAACTCGAGCAGCGCTCCCGGCATCGCGGCGACACTTCACGGTGCGTCGTCGATAAATTGCAATCGTTCGCAGATGAATTCGCTTCGCAATAAGCTCGGCGTACCAATAGCGACCTGAGATCAGTCACGCGTGACGCGCGTGCCGGCAGAGCGGCCGAAGGAAGCCCTCCTGCCATCTCTACCGCAATAGTCAGCCCAATGAACCACCAATCTCACCACCACCCCCACCAGGGAACGGCCCATGGCGATCATCGATTTTCTCCTTGATGGCCCTGCCCGCTCCCAATCGGGTTCCACGCTCGATGTCGCCGCGCGATGAGGTGCGCTGCCCGCAAAGGCTCGTGTCGAGATCCCATGAGGTCGCACCCATCAGCCCGCGTCGCCTATCGAGAGGAATCACCAGATGTCTGAATCGACTGCAATGCCCAATTTCCCGCGTCGCTCGGAGTTTCCTACGGCTCCAGCATTCGGCTGCTCGGACAAGACCTCGCCGAGGACCTCATGGGCAAGGTCAGCTTCGGAGAGCTCTCGCTCTGGTTGCTGCTGGCAAAGAAACCGACCACAGGGTAGGCGAAACTGTTCGAGGCAGTGCTCATCAGACTCGCCGATCATGGGTTCACGCCAACTGCGATCGCCGCGCGCCTCACGTACTTGAGCGCGCCCGACGCGATCCAAGGCGCCCTCGCGGCGGGCATTCTCGGCGGAGGCTCTCGCTTCTTGGGCGTTACCGAAGATACCGGGAGGTTCATCCACGACGCACTCGTCGGCGTGGACCCGCTTCCTACGAACGAGAAGGGGTGGGACGACCTTGCCGTCGCAGCGATAAGACAACGCACCGAAGAGCACCGACTCGTACCAGGCCTCGGTCATCCCGTGCACAAAGAGCTCGATCCACGCACGCGTCGAATCATCGACATCGCACACCAGGTGGACCTCTACGGGCCGAATTTGGCCTTCTTCGAGGCAGTCGGTCGGATTCATCCGCTCGTGCTCAACAAGACCCTGCCGCTAAACGGTGCCGGCGTGAGCGGTGCCGCACTCGCTGACGTCGGCATCCCGCTCGAGCTACTTCGCGGAACGGTCCTACTCGCCCGCTGCGCTGGGCTCCTTGGTCACATCGCGGAGGAAATCCGAAATCCGATCGCGAACTCGATCTACATGGCGGTCGACCGCAACGCCGAGTACATCGAGCCGACGGAGTGACTACGAGAGAAACCGCCAGGTACCGGTCCGCGGACGTCGTGACGTTTGCGAGTGCCCTACTCCGGGCTGTGTTTGCCCCGAGTGATCTCAATGAGCGAAGAGTCGTCAAGCTCGCCGTAGCCAGCTCGGCGTGCAGCCAAGTAGAGCTGCTCGGCGGCCGCGGCAACCAGCGTTGGGTACGTCGCACGGTTCGCTGCCTGGGTCACTTACCCGAGGTCTTTCACCGATAGGTTGATGGCGCCGCCTACCTCGGTGAATGCTCGGTCCGCCATGCGTGGACTACGCGATTCGAACATGAATGACGTCGCCGACGGGCTCCGAGCGGCCTGGGATGCAAACGATCGTAGTTTACCGATAGTTTCGCGCTGCAGGTGGCAAGATTTCGTACTCTAAGCGGGGCCGTCGAAGCGAGAGGTGTCCAATGAGCGACGAATCAACATATAAATCGAGCCTCGAGACGCTCGCGTACTCGGCTGTCCCCTTCGACCTCTTCCGAGAGGTCCACAAGGGTCTGCGCTTTGCGATCTTCCGCGCAATCGAGCGTGCCGGCTCGGTTGATCACGCCAATGAGGTCGAGCGCGGCGACTTCGTTTCCATGGTCGACGCCACGGTCGTGCTGCTTCGTGAGCATCATCGTCACGAGGACGATTTCGTCCGGCCCTTGCTCTTGTCCCTCGATGAGCCACTCGCGCGCCAGGTCGATTCCGGACACGAGGAGATCAACGAGTATCTAGAGCAGATCGAGGTACGCGCCGCTGAACTCGCCGGCTCGAACGGCGACGACGCGGTTCGCCGAGGTCTCGAGCTGTATCTCTTGCTGACGAGATTCGCGGCGCTCTACATCACGCACCTGCTCCTCGAAGAGGGTGACGTGATGGCACGACTTCGCGGGTTGGTATCGCTTCGCCAGCTGTTCGAACTGGAGATGGCGATCCGGACCGGCATCTCTCCAGAGACGATGTGCGACTTCATCGCCGTCATGGCGCCGGCGATGAACCCGGACGAGCGCTCGAACATGCTCGTCGGCATGCGCGACGGCGCACCACCAGAGATATACGAGCAGTTTCGCGCGGCAACCGCGGCGTCCCTCGATCCCTCCGAGTACGCCGCGGTTGCGGCACGCATCGCTCGCTGATGCCTCCTAGACGAGAGCCGAGATCTCACCAGCCGCTGGGCTAGGACCGATTATCCCGGTCATCGGCGTGAACATCCAAAGCCCGTAGTCGGCGATCCGCAAGCCGTTCGAGTTCTTTATCCGGCCGCTCGCGGAAACTGCGGCCTCCTTGCGGAAGAACTCCTCGAGGTCGCCTGCCTGGACGCGGTAGAGCGCGAGGGTCTGCCACCGCGGTGACTGACCATCTCGCTGCACCGGGTTCGCGACAAAGCGCTCGGCCTCCACGTGACCGGGGCCCTCTTCGACCCACTCGATCAGGTGCTCGCCGTACCAGTCGGCGAACTCCTACTCTCGACCTGGCGTCGGCGACGTGACGGCGAGCACGTGCTCGTCGGGGCCGCCCGAGGCCGTCTGACCCGTCGGCGTAAAGACCCAACTGCCGTGGTTCGGATCGAGCGAGCCGTTGTGCGGGTAGAACGACTCCCCCGACTCATGGACACGGTTTAAGGAGCGATCGATCTCGTCGATGTCGTCGAGGTCGAGATCGTAGATGCCGAGATACCGCCACGGCTTGGGCATCGGATGGTCAGCCGGGTACACCCGCTGCACCGGGCTCATGTCGAAGCGCCTGCCCCGCACGAAGCCGGGTAGCCGCTCGATCACCTCGGACATGTGGTGGTTGGTGTACCACTCGTTGAAGTCCTCGTCCCTTCCATCGCCGCGTTAGTGAGCGTTACGTAGATGTGCCGGTCCGCCATTACTCCTCCTTGGTATCGAGATATGAGTGCGTTCGCGCTAGGCGCATGATCTGGGTAGAGCTATTTGGCCGCCTGCTCTAGAGCGGGCGTCTAAGAAACGCTGCGGAACCGCCACCGAGAGCATGGGCGTAAACGCCGGTTCCAGATCGTCGCGACGTCGACAGCAGCAGCAGACACGATTCGCGCATTCCGCATTCCCCGAGCGCTCAATTGACTATCGATTGCAGAGCTAGCCACGACCGCGGCTCGAGTTCCACGCGTTCGCCGAGCGCCGTTGTCAGCTGGCGCGCACGCCCGCCGCCAGCGACCGGCGATGGAGCTGCCCGACGAGCTATTCGACGGCAGCCCCTCCGGCGAATCGGCCGCCACCAAGCGGCCGCGAAATCATGATCCGAGGTGATCGAGCGACTCACACACCCAGCCTGCTCGCCTAATTGATCGATCTTTGAGTTGCCGCGCCGCACACTTTTCAGGCTGAATCCCCCGCAGTCACGCACCGCGGCAAGCGCCAAACTGCCGTAGATCGGGTAGATCACGCGGCGGCGTTATGACTCAGTAGAGCTCACAACTGCGAGCACCTACCGCCAGGAGATCCCGAGATTGCGCATGGTATTCTTCGGCCACGAGCGGCACAGGCGCGCAGACGATTGCAGCGGCCGCTGTTACCGGTACCCACAGGAGGGGAAAACCATGGCGCGGAGTCTCGACCGGATCCTGACAACGCACGCGGGAAGCCTGCCTAGGCCCGACGATCTCGCGGAGCTGATGTGGAAGCAGGTGGACCAACAGCCCGTAGACGAGAGTGCTCTCGAGGCGACTGTCACCAAGGCGGTAGCGGACGTCGTCGCGAAGCAAAAAGAGATCGGCATCGACCTCGTTAGCGACGGAGAGGAGGGCAAGCCCGGCTTTAGCACCTATGTCGAAGAGCGCTTTAGCGGTTTCGACGGACGCTCGGAGTTCCAGGCTGACGACGTAGCCGACTTTCCGAACCTGGCGATGAAACTGTTCGCGACCGACTCGATGGCGCACGTGATCTTCTCGAACTGCGTCGGACCTGTCGAGCTGAAAGACGCCCAGGCTGCGGGGCGGGACGTATCGAACCTGCAGGCTGCGCTCGCCACCTCAGGACTCAAAGCTTCGGATGCCTTCATCGGCGCGGTGAGCCCCGGGCAGATCGCATTCAACTACCCGAACCAGTACTACGGCTCACACGAGGAGTACCTTCACGCGCTCGCCCACCTGCTCCACGACGAGTACAAGGCGATCACCGACGCCGGCTTCAGCCTGCAAATCGATTCTCCCGACCTCGCGATGGCCGGCCACTGCCGCTCTGTAGGCAGCAGTGTGCCAGCGGACTGGGCAAAGCACCTGCCTGCGGCTATCGAGGCGCTGAACCACGCGCTCGAGGGGATCCCTGCCGAGCAGGTCCGACTGCACCTCTGCTGGGGTAACTACGGCGGCCCGCACCACAAGGACGTGCCGCTTCGCGACATCATCGAGCCGGTTATGAAGGCGAACGTTGGCACGATCTATCCAGAAGGTGGAAACCCCCGTCACGAGCACGAGTGGCGGGTCTTTCAAGAGGTGAAGCTCCCCGACGACAAGGACGTGATCCTTGGCGTCATCGACGTCAAGTCGAACTTCGTCGAGCACCCCCAAGTCGTTGCCGACCGTCTCGTTCGTCTTGCGAACGTCATTGGCAAAGAGCGCGTGATCGCCGGCACGGACTGCGGCTTCGACACCTTCATCCGCTTCTCGCTCGTCGACCCAGGGGTCGCGTGGCTAAAGCTCGAGTCGCTCGTCCAAGGCGCGGCACTCGCATCCGCCGAGCTCTGGTAAAACTGCGACCGAGCTGCGAGCTCGGAGCTGTGAAGCTTCAAACGCAACGCCCGTCGCTGCTCTCCTTTGATTGGAGCGGACCATGCTCGAAAGCCGCAATCTCTCCGAAACCCTTGGCGGCGCGCCAGCCGACGTCGAGGTACGACTTGCGCTGTACCGATCGATGCTCGAAATGCGGGCATTCGAGAAACGAGCGAACGACCTGTTCCTCCAGGGCCTCGTAAAGGGCACGAGCCACCTCGGTAACGGCCAAGAGGCGATAGCTGCGGCATACGGGCAGGCGATGCGGCCTGGCGACTACTCCTTTGCCACCTACCGCGGCCACAACCACACCCTCTCGCGGGGTGTACCGATGGCGCCGGTGATGAGCGAGCTCATGGGACGCGCTGGTGGACTCATGGGCGGCAAAGGCGGCTCGATGCACCTAACGAGCGTCGAGCACGGGATGTTGGGCTGCTACGCCATCGTGGGCGCCCACCTCACCATCGCCAACGGTGCCGCGTTCTCGGCCAAGTACCGGCACTCAGACGCGGTCACGGTCTGCTTTTTCGGCGACGGCGCGACCAACATCGGCGCCTTCCACGAAGCGCTCAACCTCGCTGCGGTCTGGAAGCTGCCCATCATCTTTGTCTGCGAGAACAACCTCTATATGGAGTACACGCCGATCGCCGCGGCCATCGCCGTCGAGCATCCTGCAGCCGACCGTGCCGCGGCGTACGGACTGCAACGGATCATCGTCGACGGCAACGACGCAGACGAGATGCTCGAGATCGCCTCGGTCACCATCGAGCGCGCTCGCTCGGGCGAAGGTCCGAGCATCGTCGAGGCGATGACGTATCGTCACGGCGGCCACTCACGCGCCGACCCGGGAACCTATCGACCCGACGCGGAACTCCAGGAGTGGCTCGCTCGCGATCCGATCCCGCAGTACCGAGCGCGTCTCGAAGCAGCAGGAGTCGACCTCGCGACGCTCGAGGCGATCGAGAACGCGGCTGTCGTCGCGGTCGATGCAGCAACAGAAGAGGCGAAGGCCTCACCGCTCCCCGATCCATCGCTGATCGAGCGGGACGTATTCGCCGATGGAGGCGCGAAATGGCGGAACTGACCTACCGAGAGGCGGTTGCCGTGGCGATTGCCCAGGAGATGGCGCGAGACGACTCCGTCGTGCTCCTCGGCGAGGACGTCGCCGCGGCGGGCGGAGTCTTCAAGACGACGGTTGGACTGCTCGAGAAGTTCGGCCCGGAGCGGGTGCTCGACACGCCGATCTCGGAGCAGGCGATCCTCGGCGCGGCGATGGGGGCGGCGATGACCGGCCTCCGGCCGATAGCGGAGATCATGTTCTCCGACTTCCTTGCGGTCTGCTGGGACCTCGTGGCGAACCAGATCGCAAAGACCCGCTACATGACGAACGGCCAAGTAGGCATACCCCTCGTCATCCGCTCGGCTAACGGCGGAGGTGCTCGATTCGGAGCGCAACACTCCCAGAGCGTGGAGAGCTGGGCGATGGCGATCCCTGGCTTGAAAGTCGTCGCGCCTTCCACCCCCTATGACGTCATCGGGCTTTTCGCCTCTGCGGTCCGCGACGACGATCCTGTGTTGTTCTTCGAGCAGAAGTCGCTCTACGCGCTACGAGGTGAGGTCCCAAACGGCGAGATCGTCGAGCCGCTCGGCTCGGCGAAGGTACTCCGTCACGGAAAAGACGCAACGGTGGTTGCGCTCGCCGCGATGGTGCACCGCGCACTCGAGGCAGCGGAGCTTCTTGCTGCCGAAGGGATCGAGGTAACCGTCATCGACGTTCGCTCACTCGTTCCGCTCGACACGACGACGATCCTCAACTCTGTGGTGGAGACGGGCAGGCTCGTGACAGTCGAGGAGAATCCCCGACTCTGCGGCTGGGGCGCGGAGGTCGCGTCGATCGCCGTCGAGGAGTGCTTCTTCGACCTCGATGGCCCGATCGTGCGCGTGACGACGCCGCACGTGCCACTCGCAGCGGCGGACTCCCTCGAGGACCTCGCACTGCCCTCGACGGCGAGAATCATCGAGGGCGTGAAAAAGGCGCTCAGGTGAGTAGGACTGTCGCGCAAGGTAAGACGAGCGCCGGCAGCGCTTTTTGCCGAGGTCGATGAGGCTCACGTCTGCGGCATCAGCTCAAGTCGATCTGGCACATGGCTGGAGGTCAGATAGCACTGTCAAGCCTTGCGCGCGGAGCATTCGAACGCGCCGCTGATCAACTTCGGCTCGCGTCGTTACGACGCGGAGACCTGACCGATCCCGCGGTCCCGAGGTGGCCACGAGAGTTCCAAACCAAACCTGAAGGCCCAGATCGACCGATTGGATCAAGATGGAGCACACATCGTGGACGTGAAGATTCCCGCAGGCGGGCTGCAGGTCAACGGTGAGACGCGACCAGCGCGCGACGGCAGCGAGTTCGCGGTATTCGACCCCGCCGACCAGCAACTACTGGCGATGGTGGCCGACGCGTCCGTCTCTGACGGGCTCGCCGCGGTCGACGCCGCATCGGCAGCGCTTGGGCCGTTCGGAGCGCTCGCGCCGCGCGCTCGCGGCGAGATCCTCCGCAAGGCGTTCGAGCTCATGACCGAACGGTCAGAAGAGCTCGCCTTGCTCATCGTCGCAGAGAATGGCAAGGCACTCCCAGATGCGAGGAGCGAGGTCACCTACGCCGCGGAGTTCTTTCGCTGGTTCGCCGAAGAGGCAGTCCGCGTGCCTGGGCAGCTCGCAGTTGCGCCGACGAACAAGAACCGGATTCTCGTGATGAACCAGCCGATCGGGGTCTCGCTGTTCATCACGCCATGGAACTTTCCCGCCGCGATGCTTACGAGGAAGATCGGCCCCGCGCTCGCGGCCGGATGCACGGTCGTTTGCAAGCCAGCAGAGGACACTCCCCTCACTGCGCTCGCGATCGGCGAGATCCTGACCGAAGCGGGCGCGCCTGCAGGCGTCGTGAACATCATTACGACGTCGGATCCCGCGCCCCTCGTCTCGGCGCTCCTCGACGATCCACGCGTGCGCAAGCTCTCTTTCACCGGTTCGAGTGAGGTCGGCAGAATTCTTCTCGCACAGGCTTCGACGCGGGTGATCTCGTGTTCGATGGAGCTCGGCGGCAATGCCCCATTCATCGTCTTTGCAGATGCCGACCTCGACCGTGCCGTCGAGGGTGCAATGGTCGCCAAGCTCCGAAACGGCGGCGAGGCCTGCACAGCGGCGAACCGCTTCTATGTCGAAGCCGCCGTCGCCGAGGAGTTCTCCCAACGGCTCTCCGCTGCAATGGGTGCGCTCAAAATGGGCCCAGGCGCAAACGAGGGCGTCGGCATCGGACCGCTCATCAACGCCGCGGCCGTAAAGACAGTCTCCGCACTCGTCGACGACGCCCTTCGTGGCGGCGCGCGCGCCCTCGTCGGTGCTGCCACGTCGGCGGGATCCGGCAACTTCTATCCACCGACTGTCCTCGTCGATATCGCTCCCGATGCGGAGATCCTCCGAAAGGAGATCTTCGGCCCGGTGGCGCCCGTTCTCTCGTTCACGAGCGAGGACGAGGCAGTCGCACTCGCAAACGACACCGAATACGGGCTCGTTGCCTACGTCTACACGAGCGACCTCGCCCGCGGACTACGAGTCTCGGAGCGCCTCGAGGCGGGGATGATCGGCCTCAACCGCGGCGTCGTGTCCGATCCCGCTGCGCCCTTTGGCGGGGTGAAGCAGTCGGGCCTCGGTCGCGAAGGTGGTCACCACGGCATCCTTGAGTACCTCGAGGCGAAATACATCGCGACCGACTGGTGAGCGACGGCGCCGATGCGGGCGCAGGCGACCTCCTACCAAAGCTCGGCACTCGCGATCTCTGCGCCTTCGACAAGTGCCCGAAGCTTTAGCCAGGCAACACCAGGGTCCACAAGTGAGTAGCGGATAAAGGTGTCGAAGCCGCAGTCGGTCGCGGCGATGACGCGCTCACGCCCGACGACGTTCGCCAGCCGTACGATTCGATCGGCGACGACGCGTCGGTGCTCGACGAAGTTCGACTTCGTGTCGATGACACCAAGGACGATGGACTTGTCCTCGGGGAGCGTCACCTCTTCAAAGACCCGCCACTCGTGCTCGTGGCGTGGGTTACCGCCCTCGATGTAGATGAGCCCGGCGTCCGCCACGAGGATCCGCTCGATGATGTCGCGAAGCGGAACGTCCATGTTGTGCGGCCCGCCGTAGTTGCCCCAGCAGACATGGAGCCGGAGCCGGTCGGAAGGCAGACCCTTCACCGACTCGTTCAACGCCTCGATAGCGAGTGGCACGTGCACGTTCCAGTCGACGGTCGTCGTGGCTCCAACAGCGTGGGAGTGCCCCGCCATAGCGAGATCCGGCGAGTCGATCTGCAGGTCGAATCCGGCGTCGATGATCGCCTGGTACTCATAGCGAAGCACCGGCACAACTGCCTCCAGGTAGGCCTCGTAGCTCGGGTAGTACTGGTTCGGATAGTGGAAGGCGATCTGTCCAGGACTGATAGCACCAAGGAATGCTCCCTCGACACCGAGCCCGACTGCCTCGAGCGCGTGACGCATGTTGGCGATGTCACGATGCACGGCCTCGCCGTCTTTCAGCTCGACGGGCCCGACGCAGTTAGAGAAGACCACGTGCTCCATCCCGCCCGTTGCGAAGAGACGAGCCGCGAGATTTGGAAACGGCACCAGATCCTCGGTGACAAACGCCGATCTTCCGCCAAAGCCAGCGAAGCGTTCCTCGATATAGGTGTTGAATCCCGACTTTCCCTCTTCGCCGTCTCCGACGAGCTCGATGCCTACCTCGCGTTGTCGTACGACGACGTCATCGACGGCGGCCGCGATCTCGGCGTCGAACTCCGCAGCGTCGACGGCGCCACCGTCGCCGCGGGCCCACATCAACTCGATCAGCCGCTCTGGCCTCGGAAGACTGCCGGCGTGCGTGGTGAGAATGTGGTCTGTGTTGCGTGCCATGCCTAGAGCTCCCGGTGCGCGTGCGGCCCGGCGTAGCTAAGAACGGCTGCGCTATCGAGCCGGATTGGTGGATTGATGACTCAATGCTGGTCCGCAGATACCAGGCTGTCAAATCACCGATAGCGCTCCTTGAACGGTAAATGACTGCAACTTGCAACCGATTGCAGCAACTCCATGGCGTGCGGCACTGACGTCGGCGGTTGCCCCGGCCTCGGCAACATCGCGAGCTCGGGCGCCAGCGTGTGGGCCCAAGTCGACGAGCTCGCGCTCTCGCCCAATCGACGCGCCCTCTGAGCGGCCCGGACAACGAGCACGCGAGTTTCGGTCGAACAGATCGGATTCTCCGCCGGCAAGGGATCCCATTATTTGGACCCCTATTCTGGGCTTTTATAAGGGAAGTGGCAATACTCCGAGACCGGCGGCAGGCCGGATTCGTCGACGCCTCGGCTCACTTCAAGCTCGCGCGTTGCGGCGGCACGGCCTCGGAGGCGAGGCGTCGCACTTTGAAACTTTGCGGTCTCGCAACGCTTTCGGGAAGGGCGTAGTCCAGATGCTTCGCTTGGCGTACTATTTCAACTGGGTGAGGCCGCGATATTGAATTTGAGATGCCTGCGGCTGGGCACTGTGCGACCATGGCACTCGGCTGCGCTATTGATGCAATTCCCGAGATGTGTGAGCGGGCCGATTCACCCCCGGCTAGCGAGCGCAGAAGGCGGCGAGACGACCGATGACACAGCGACATATCTACGTCACCTTGACCAACGCAACAGAGGGTCGTGACGCAGAGTTCAACGACTGGTACTCGAATCACCACATGCGCGAGACGATCGAGCGCATCCCTGGATTCTTGAGCGGCCGTCGGTACGAGCTAAACGACGTGCAACGGCCTTGGCCCGACGGGCGGCAGATCGCCTTCCCCTACCGCTACCTCGGCATCTACGAGATCGAGATGGACGACATCGGATCGATCGATGGTGCGCTAAAAGAGATCCGAGAGAACAACCCCTACACCTCACACAACGGCTCGCTCGACCCCGACCATCGCGGCTGGGTCTATACGCCGACTGGACAGGCACACGAGGACGGCAAGCCGTCGGGCAAGCCGCGTTACTTCGTCACGGCGTTCACCAACCCCGCGCCAGGTCGCGAAGAGGACTTCCATACGTACTACACGACCCATATCGACCAGTGGGTCGATTACGGCGTCGGCTACCTCGCTGCGGAGCGTTACGTCGCCGACCCAGAACAGCGCGACGGGCAGAGCGCTGAGTGGAATTCACTCGCGACCTATGAAGTCGAGTTCGACGATATCGACCAGTTCCACAAAGACGAGGTGGCCCTCATGACGAGCGGCAAGCTCACCTCCGCCAACGGTGCCATGGACGCGTCGGACTTCTGGCTTTGGCTCTTCCGCCCAATCGGCGACGAGGTCGTCGCCTCCTAGACGCCCAGCGAGATCACCACCCAGCGCGGTTCGCGCCTATTGCCCCCTTGGCGAAGATCGCGCGATGCGGCCACGTCACCGACGTCATTCGAATGGTGTCGGTGACGTGGCTTTCCTGGTCTACGAACCCAGATATCCGACGACGCCCCACTCCAACTGCGCACTCACCCTCCTCCACCGAAAGGTCAGGCGATTGGCGAGTTGCTCGTCAGCGAATTGCGTCGCCGGTGTCGAGATCAAGAAGTGGAGACGGGTCGCCGTCACTGCGAGCGCCACCTTCGCTCCGCGCTCAGCGATGAAGGACGGATCGGCGCGGGCGACACGATTGACCCTTGCCTAACCTGACTCGCTGCCGAGATCGTTAAGTGCCGTCGGATCGGTGTCGGCGGCGATCTCGATGATGGCGTCAGTCACAACCGGCTCGGCGTCTATCGACGCATGGAGTAGCTGTTCAGCGCCGAGAAGCTCGGCGTTCACGATTCGACCGTAGAGCTTTTGCTGGTCATCGGTCGTTGCGACGCCGAGGTGCTCGGGGCGTAGGCCGAGCGCGACATCCTTGCCGTTGTAGCCGGCGAGGGAGGGACGCTCTGCGAGGACCGACCAGGGACGACGATGTCCTGGTCACCCAAACGACAGATGACAGCACCCTCTTCGACGATGATGCGGCCCTTAACAAGGTTCATCCCAGGCGAACCGATAAAGGTCGCGACGAACAGGTTGGCAGGACGGTCGTGCATCTTCGTGGCGGAGCCTGCTGCTGCAGCACGCCAAGGCGCATCACCGCGATCCGCGACCCCATTGTCATCGCTCGAGCTGGTCGTGGGTGACGTAGATCGTCGTCACACCTAGAGCTCGGCCGGATACAGCGCTGATCTGGCCTCCGCCTCCGCCTTCCCCCGCACCCGCAACAAGTGGCCGGGTGTTACCTGTGTACTTCTACGATCGATTGCAAGATCGTTTGCATTACACGCTCAATAGTATTGGAACGACCTTGTTGCTATCGTGGAACTCTTTCAAATCATTCCGTGCACGTCAACTACTGCCAGCGACTTCCTGGTCAGCTCACCGCAGCGCCGGCGCCGTCGAGCCACGAACAACCAGGTAGGGATCGACGATCACATGCCGAGGCTCGCGCCGGTGGTCGACGATCAGCTCGAGCAACAAGTCCGCGGCGATCTCGCCGAGCTCTGCCAGCGGGACGTGGATCGTCGTGAGCGGCGGATCGAATCGCCCGCTGAAGGGCATGTCGTTGCAGCCGACGATCGAAATGTCTTCGGGGCAGTGCAGACCCCGACGCGCCAGTGCGTCAAGGCAGCCGATCGCGAGAAGGTCGTTACCCGCATAGATCGCGGTCAGATCGTTACAGCGAGCGAAGAGCTTCTCACAGGCTCGCTCCCCCTCTTCAACGGTGTAGCGCACCGCTGCCTGTACCCGCTCACTTCTGACCGGCATGCCCCGCCTGGCAAGTGCCACCTCGTAGCCCCTGCGTCGAAGAAGGCCGTTCGATACGGTCGGCGGTCCGGCGATGTGACCGATGCGCTGGTGCCCGAGCGCGACGAGATGCTCGATGGCGAGCTCTGAGCACTGCTGATCGTCAGGGACTACTGAGGAGAAGCTGCCCGATGTCATCGAACGGTTCGCGAGCACGAGAGGACGCCCGAAGCGAGCAATGTCGCGGAGAGCGTCGTCATCCTCGGTCGCCGCCGTACTGATGATCCCTTCGACCTGATGGGCGCTCATCGTCTCTAAGAAAAGCTTCGCCCGTTCGTCGGAGTGGTTCGAGTTGCCGAGCAGGACGAGGTAGCCCGCCTCTCCGAGACGACCCTCGATACCACCGATCATCTGGACGATCATCGGGTTCAACAGGTCGGGCACGATGACGCCTACCGAGAGCGAGCGCTTCATCCGCAACGCGCGCGCAGTCTGGTTCGGGCGGTAGTCGAGCTCGTCCACAGCTTGGAGGACGCGCGCGAGCGTGTCGGCGTTAACGAGCGAACGTGTCTCGACGTTCATCGCTCGTGACACCGTGCTCAGGTGCACGCGCGCCACCCGCGCCACGTCGCGCAGCGTTGCCGGTACCTGACGATCACTCTGCGTGGTGCTCATCGATGCGTCCTCGGTTCGTGGGGCACCCGACCGCTGATCAGGCTTAGTGGGCTGCTCCCATCGATTCTGGCACTATTGGTGCCTGGATCTCGTTTGCACCATGCGCGTAGGAGAAGCCGTTCCAGTAACGGGTGCCCGTGACGAGCAGCTCCTGGGCCGGGAACTTCGTGAGAAATCGAGGTCCATCGGCGGTGACGTGGATCTCCTCTTCGATTCGGCCGGCCGACGCGCCGTCGGTGGCGGACCAGTAGGTCTCGATCGCGAAGACCATTCCTTCCTGGAGCTCAATTGGGTGCTCGAAGGAGTGGAAGCGACTCATCAGCGGCTGCTCCCAGACCGACAGGCCGACGCCGTGGCAGTACTGGAGGCCGAAGGCCTCCTCCTCGTTCGCGAAGCCGAACTCCTCTGCAGCCGGAAAGTGCCGCACGATGTCGGCAGAGCTCGCGCCGGGACGGATCTCGGCGATCGCGGCGTCCTTGAAGTAGCGCGCGTGCTTGTAGACATCACGCTGCCCGGCCAGTTACCGCCGCCGGCCTAGCCACGGTTCGCCTCCGTCGAAGCCACTGCCGCGACCTGATGTCCGTCGAGATTCAGGGTCACTCCTGCGGCCTTTGCCTGCACGAGGATGAGCGACGCGAAGTCCTCGTCGCCGTGGCCCTGGTCGATGCCCGACTTGACGATCTCACGCACCCGCTCTGCGACGGGCATCGAGACATTCAGCTCCTCGGCGACGCCAAGCCCGAGCCCGACGTCTTTCGCCAGCAGCTTGGTCGTGAACGTCGGCGTGAAATCGAGGTCCACGAAGGCATGCTCCTTGTACCCGGAGAACACCGAGCCCATCACGCTCTGATTGATGAAACCGAGCATGTCGGCGCGAGCGATGCCTGCTCGCTCGCCCAACACCGTGATCTCGATCAGCCCCTGCACCACCATCGCGAGATAGAGGTTGTGACAGATCTTCACCAGCCTCGCCTGCTCGCCTTCGCCAACGTAGGTCACGCTGTTAGCGAGCGCCTCGAGGTAGGGACGCGCGACCTCAAGTGCATCGCGGGGACCAGAAACGACGATCGAGAGCTGTCCGGAACGGACCACTCCAGGGTTGCCGCTCACCGGTGCGGCAAGGAAAGCGATCCCATTCACCTCGAGGTGCGCACGCACCCGCGCCGAGGCGTCGACTGAGACAGTGGTGTGGTCGACGACCACGCTCGGTGGCACCGGTAGCGCAGCGATGGCAGCACAGAGCTCCTCGAAGTCCGCGTCAGCGCTCGCTGTTAGGAACACGATCTCGCATCCCGAGAGGCCCTCGAGGGTGTCGACCACGGTCGAACGATCCTCGAGCGAAGCGAGCTTGGAGCGAGTGCGATTGTAAAGACGCATCGCAAAGGCCGCGTCGATGAGCCGTCCTGCCATCGCAATTCCCATGCGCCCGCCCGCGCCGGCCCAGCCGATACGTGCGCTTTCCGTCGCTGTCATCACCAGTTCCCCTCCCTCACCGCGTCTTTGCGCCTGGTGCGGAGATGCAATCGTTTGCGAGCAAGCTAGCTACGCCGATGCGGCGATGTCAAGCTTGCCGGCACCCGAGAGCACGTCTTCGCGCGTCAAGAACTCAAGACCAACCTTGTCTGCGAGGTAGTGCAGCCGCGCGAAGTTGACGGCGAAGTCGCCCTCGGCGGTCATGTGCTCGCAGTAACCCGCGAGGTTCGAGTCGAGGTCCTTTAAGCGACTGAGGTACGTGTGGCAGTCGAGGACGCCGTCGCCTATCTAGACCTCGTCAAACTTCATCAGCATGTAGGTCGGATCCCAGCGGACGTCCTTGAAGTGCACACTTGCGATATAGGGCGTGAGCTTTCGCCCGACAAAGTGGCACCAAAGAAACCCGGACTCAAAGCGCCATGGCGCCAACGAGGTGCTCTGCCAGCGCCAGCGACGAGGTCGCAGCCGGAGAGGGCGCATTTCTCACCACCACGACAGATCCGTGCTCCTCGAGCACGATGTCGTCGAGAAATGTCCCGTCATTGGCCACAGCCTGAGCCCGAACTCCTGCTGGAGCACGAACGACGTCCGCGAGCTGTAAGGACGGCACGTAGCGACGGGCGCGCTCGACGTAGCGGCGGCGAGATAGGGAGCCGGCGAGCTCATAGATCCCGGTCCGCCAGTTGCTCGCGGCCATCCTCCAAAAACCAGCGGCTGCGAGCATCCGACGAAGATCCGAGATCGATACCGTCGACATCCGATACCCCTCCATCGCCCAAGCCAGAACGGCGTTCGGACCGATGAGGACCTCGCCGTCGACCCGCGGCGTGAAATGGACCCCGAGGAAGGGGTACTTCGGATCCGGCACTGGGTAGACAAGGTGCGAAACAACCGAACGCGCCGCAGGCGTTAGCCGGTAGTACTCGCCACGGAACGGAATCGAAAGCGGTTCTGGCGCGAACGTGGCGCGATCGGCCGCAAGAAGCTTCGCCGTGCCGAGCCCCGCACAGACGACGACGCGATCAAAACTGAATCGCTCCCCGTTCACCTCGACGGCTGCCGTTGAGCCGACCTCGACCACGCGCTCGACGCGTTGTCCGACGCGTACCTCGTGGCCGCCCTCGACAAGGATCTCGCGCAACCGGCGCGCAACGGCCGAGAAGTCCGTGATGGCGCTCGCCGGCGACAACAGGGCGCTCACCCCTGCGACTCCAGGTTCGATCTCGGCAAGCTCGTCAGCGCCAAGGCGCCGAAGCCCAGGGACACCGTTCGCCCTGGCACGCGCCTCTAGATCGTCCAGGCGGACCCGATCCACCTCGTCGGTTGCGATGATCAACTTGCCGATCGGATCGAAGGGCAAGCCTTCGGACTGACAGAACTCGCGCATCATCTCTGAGCCACGCCGGCAAAGCGTCGCCTTCAGCGAGCCAGGGCGGTAGTACACGCCGGCGTGGACGACGCCACTGTTGTGCGACGTCTGATGGAGACCAACAGCGGACTCCTTTTCGAACAGGGTGACGGCGAGTCCAGGTCGCGCGATCGAAAGCTGGCGGGCAAGCGCCAGCCCGACGATTCCCCCGCCTACGATCCCGACCGAATTCATCTCGAGGTCAGGCTACTTTGGCCGACTCAGCGCGCCCCCGGCACACCTGCACAAACCACTCGCGCCTTGCGCAACCTTCTTGATTCGAGTGAGCCCCACCGATAGCGTGCGCCCTCGACGAGCAGATCGAGGAGATATGGCAGGAACACGGCTCCGCGACAAGGTTGCAATAGTTTCCGGAGCCGGATCGCGCGCCGCTGGAATCGGGAACGGCAGGGCGACTGCGATCCTGTTTGCACGCGAAGGGGCAAAAGTCGTCGTCGTTGACCGCGACCTAGACGCCGCCTCCGAGACGGTTGCCCACATCCGCGAAGAAGGTGGCACCGCGATCGCAGAGGTCGCCGATGTCACGAGCTACGCCGAATGCCTCGCTGCTGTGCAGCGAGCGGTCAGTGAGTACGGAAGCTTGGACATCCTCCACAACAACGTCGGGATCGAGGGCGCGGGGACATTGCTCCAAACTGACGAGGACGACTGGGACCGGGTGTGGGCGGTAAACACCAAGTCGATGATGACAATGAGCAAAGCCGCGTTGCCACCGATGATCGCGTCCGGTGGAGGTGCCATCGTCAACATCTCCTCGATCTCTGCTCTTCGACCTCGAGGCCTCACGCCATACACGGTCTCGAAAGGCGCAGTCATCGCCCTCACGAGAGCACTCGCGATCGACCACGCCGCCGCTGGTGTCCGGGTGAACTGCATCGCGCCAGGGCCGATGTACACCCCGATGGTCTTCGCAGACGGAATGGACGATGAAACCCGCGATCGCCGCCGGCGGGCATCGCCCCTTGGTATCGAAGGGACTGGCTGGGACATCGCCCACGCCGCGGTGTACCTCGCATCCGATGAAGCACGCTACGTAACCGGCGTCGTGCTCTCCGTCGACGGCGGGATCACGCTTACGAGCGCAGCGCGCTGACGATTCGACGACAAGGGGAGGCCAGATGAGGCTCGAAGGAAAGAAAGCCGTCGTTTTCGGCGCAGGGCAGACGCCTGGACAGTCGATCGGGAACGGCAGGGCCACAGCCGAAACGCTCGCCCGCGAGGGGGCAGAGGTGATCGCAGTCGATGTCGACGGGGAACGTGCCGAAGAGGTCGCCAAAGCGATCATCGACGCCGGCGGATCGGCGTCGGCCCACGTCGCCGATGCAACATCAGAAGATGACATCGCGGCCCTCTTCGAGAGATGCACAAAAGAGTGGGGTCGACTCGACATTCTGCACCTGAACGTCGGGGTCAGCCTGGCAGGCGGCGACGCCATCATCACCGAGATCACACCCGAGGCCTTCGACCGCGTGACCTCCATCAACTTGCGGAGCATGGTGCTGGCGTTCAAGCACGCACTCCCGATCATGCGAGAACACGAGTCCGGGTCTATAACCACGATCGCATCGATAGCGGCGCACATCGACTACGCCTACGTCTCCTACAAGACCTCGAAGGCAGGCGTGGTCGCACTCACCCAGCACGTCGCGATCTCGAACGCGAGATACGGCATACGAGCAAACTGCATCCTGCCGGGGTTGATCAATACGCCGATGGCCGTCGAGAACCGCATCGGTGTGTTGGCAGGATCCCGAGAGGAGGTAATCGCGACCCGTGACGCCCAGGTCCCGCTCGGTCACAAAATGGGCACCGGCTGGGACATCGCCAACGCGGCGCTGTTCCTCCACTCCGACGAGGCTTCGTTCATCACGGGCGTGGCGCTAAACGTCGACGGCGGGCAGTCGCTCAAGATCGGTTAGCACTCCGAGCCGCTACTGGCCGATCCCTGCTACCAGTCGGCAGTGGTCGCGAGCGACGAGCCGATGAGGGTCCGCAAAAGCTCGAGGCTCTGGTCGAGTCGAAGACGTTGATCAGCGACGCCGGGCCAGTTGTCGAGTCCCTCGATCGCAAGGCCGTAGGTACGCTCACCCGGCTGCGCAACGAGAACGCCGAGCAAGGATGGCAGATCCGCCACGCCCTCGCCGGGGTAGCACCACTGCACCTCGAAGCTCCGGCGGTGATAGCCATCCTCGACGTAGTGCGACTCGAATCGGTAGTCCTTCACGTGTCCGGCCGGTGCGAAGCGCGCAAGCGACTTCGCTACAGGCACCGGATCCGCGAGCGTTGCGATCGGATTGATCAGATCGAGGAAGACACCCATTCGCTCTGGGCCGACCTGCTCCACGATCTCGCCGTACTCCTCGGCGGTGAAGTCGGAGTGGTTCTCGAGAAGGACCTGCACGTTCGCCTCGGAGAGCTTCTCAGCGGCCTCAGTCAAGGTATCGATGACGTAGCGCTGCTCTGCGGCTATCAGCTCTGGCTGACCCGCTAGCTCGGCGCGATAAAAGCTCGATGCAACGCGAATTATCGGGCTGCCCACCGCGACCGCCTGCTCCATCCAATGGCCGATCCTGGCGACGCCATCGCTCGTCGTGTCGCCGTGCCGGGGTGTCCCAACGAAGTCACCCGACGTCAGAATCCGCAGCCCGAGATCGTCGGCGAGCTTTCGAAGTTCGGCGAGCTCGTCGAGCGAGCGCTCTCGAACGTGGTGAAGGTCGAGGTGTACGTAGGCGGCGCCGAGCGAGGCGATCTCGGAGAACACCTCCTCGACCGTCACCTCGGAGGTGGAAATCCGACAGTGGTACGAAAGCGTGTCGACACCGAGGGCGATCTTCACCGGCAAATCACGGTTTCAGGATAACTTGCCGCAATCGATCGCACGACTAAGTATGGACCACGATCTTCGGCCCTCGGAGGGACTTGCCCTCCGTCGAGAAAGGAGCCCCCTTCGTGGCACGCGTTCCATTCGTAGAAGAGTCACAGCTCGGCGAGCCAGCACGCACGCTGGTCGCCGGCCACCCAATCAACTTGTACCGAACCTTGGCGCACAGCGAGGGTGGCTTCGCGTCGTTCGCTGATATTGGGCAGTGGGTCCGGTACAAGTCGACGATGGACCCCCGAGAGCGGGAGATGGTGATCTTGTCCGTCGGCGTTCTCGAAGCAAGCGAATACGAATTTAGCCATCACGTGAAGGTAGGGCGAGACTTCGGTCTAAGCGATGCCGACATCACCGGCGTCATTGCCGAAGCCACAAACGGCTCTTCGGAGCTTTCCGAGCGCGAACGGCTGCTTATTCGCGCCGCGCGCGAGATGACCGTCGACGGTGCTCTGTCGAACGACTGCTGGGAAGCCCTCACGCCCCACTACTCGGTTGAGAAACTCGTCGAGATCGTCTTGATCATCGCTCACTACAACTGCGTGACCCGCGTCCTTAAGTCACTGGAAATCGACGTCGAGCCAGCCTATCAAGGCTTCCTCCACGAATTTCCGCTGCCCGCGAAGTAGCCGGGAACCGCCTGACCTCACGTGGTCTACATGAGCTGCCGTACGTAGCTTCGCCCTGGTGTCGCCCAAACTGGCCTAAGTCGAACCAGGGCGGCTAATTGACGCACGCACGATGAATAAGTTCTTCACACTGGGTATTTCTTTTAAGCGTGGACCGCAATACGCGAATGCCGGATCGCGACACCGCAAAGCCTGGGCCAATCGCGCACAAACGCGTTTGGCCTCGAGATGGACGAAGATATGGAGATGATCCGTATCTTCCTCGTGGACGATCACGAGATCGTCCGTCGAGGCTTGACCGAACTCTTCGAGGCTGAAGATGACCTCGAGATCGTCGGTGAGGCAGGAACCGTCGCCGACTCCTTGATCCGGATACCGCTCGCGAATGCAGATGTCGCGATCCTCGACTATCGCCTGCCCGACGGCGACGGCGTCGAAATCTGCCGCTCGCTCCATGACAATCCCGGCGGACCGAGATGCATCATGCTCACCTCGTTCTCTGACGACGAAGCGCTGGCGGCAGCAGTGATCGCGGGCGCCGAGGGATACCTCATCAAGGAGATCCGTGGCAATGATCTCGTCGCGTCGGTTCGCAAAGTCGCCAGTGGCGAGTCGCTTCTCGACCCGAAGACGACGGCACAGGCTCTAGAACGGCTGCGATCCGGGCCGGTCCAGGACAAGCGCCTGGCCTCGCTCACACCTCAGGAACGTCACGTGCTGGACCTGATCGCTGAGGGGATGACGAATCGGCAGATCGGCGCCGAGATGTTTCTCGCCGAAAAAACCGTGAAGAACTATGTCTCGAACGTGCTCGCCAAACTAGGCCTCAGCCGGCGAACCGAGGCCGCAGTCTTCGCCCTAAGAGCAGAGCCACCTCCAATCTCGCTACCGCCGCGGTGACAGCCGCTCGGTCGTCGCGTAGGAGCTCGCCCGACGACGCCACATCCAACAGCGCTCCCCCGTCCGCTCCGGATCGATCGGGACTCCACCAGTAGGCTCAATTGTGTGAGGCGCACGAAGAGTCCTGCGCCTACACCTCGAGAGCGGCGCGTCGGCGAGGATCGGATCCTCTCCCTCCCGAACGTCGTCACGACCACCCGACTCGTTCTCGTGCCGGTCTTTGTATGGCTGCTCGTCCAGCCCCATCATCGCGACTGGTTCAACGCCGCAGTTCTGCTCGCGGTACTCGGCTCCACCGACTGGGTCGACGGACAGCTCGCCCGCCGGCTCGACCAGGTCACGAATCTCGGAAAGATCCTCGACCCGACCGCTGACCGAGTGCTGCTCGTGACCGCGGTGATCGGCATCCTCGCAGTCGGTGCCGTCCCGAAACCGATCGCGATCATCGCTATCGTCCGCGAGGGCCTCGTCGCGGTTGCCGCGATCACGCTCGCCGCGCTCGGGGCGCGGAGAATCGACGTGACCCGGATCGGAAAGGCGGGCACGTTCGGCTTAATGGTCGCCTTCCCGTTCTTCCTTGCCGGGCACTCCAACGTGAGCTGGCACCACCTCTCCCTAACACTCGGTTGGATCTCTGGAATCGGCGGGCTGTTCTTCGGCTGGATTTCAGTCGGGGTCTACGTGCCGCTCGCCAAACGCGCCTTTAGCGAGGGCCGAGAACACCGCGGTGCACCAGCGGAATAGACACTGAGCGAGGCGGGAAGCGCCCACTGCCGCGTGCGCACCAGCAGTCCCATCTCCCAACCCCTTAGTACCATCACGGTCGGTGAGCGTCGGTGACGCCGCCATATTCGTTCGACAGCGGGGGTGCGTGATGCGGGAGTTCACCGGGAAGACGGCTTTCGTGAGCGGAGCCGCGAGTGGCATCGGCTTCGCGCTCGCCAAGAGCCTCGCCCTCGCCGGGGCGTCAGTGATGCTTTGTGACATCGAGGAGGAAGCGCTCGCCACAGCGGTCAGCGAGCTCGGCACAATCGGCCCTCGAGTAGACGGCGTTCTCTGCGACGTCGCTGATTACGACGACTACCAGCGTGCAGCCGAGAGGACCCTCGATCGCTTCGGCGTCGTGCACATCCTTTGCAACAACGCCGGCGTATCTCGAGCGGGCTCGATCGAAAAGATCGCCGAGCACGACTGGAACTGGGTAGTCGGCGTGAATCTGATGGGAGTCGTCCATGGCATCCAGGCCTTTTTGCCGCGCATGAAAGCCAGCTCGGAGGAGTGCCACATCGTCAATACCTCTTCGATGGCAGGCGTCGTCCCCCGAGCCCTTTCGGGACCGTACGGGACGACGAAAGCCGGAATCATCGCGCTCACCGACGTGCTCGCGGACGAACTCGAGGAAACCAACATCGGCGTCAGTGTCCTTTGCCCATCATGGGTGAGGACCAAGATGCCGCACAACGGCAGAAATCGACCTGAGCGTTTCGGTGGGCCATTCGATCTCGCGAGCGACACCGACAACGCCGAACGCAACGCCCGCTACCTCGCGGCCGCAGAGCTCGGACTCGATCCGATGGAGGTCGCGGCCATGGTTCTCGACGCGATCCGAGGGCGGCGACGCTTCATCTTCACCCACAACGAGGCTCGTGCCGATGTCGAGGCATATCAGGCGTTGATCCAAGCGGGATTCGACGCCGCCGACGCGTGGGCGAGGTCGCGCACCAGCCTGGCAACGGACGCCACGCGATGAAGGAGTTCACCGGAAAGACGGCGTTCATCACCGGCTCGGCCAACGGGATCGGGCGCGGCATCGCGGCATCTCTTGCTAGAGCGGGCGCGAAGATCGCGATCGCCGACATCGACGCCGTAGCGCTCGAGATAACCCGAGCCGAGTTCGAGGCCGAAGGTGCGACCGTGTTCGCGACGGCACTCGACGTTTCGGATCGCGCCGCTGTAGAGCGTGCCGCAGACGAGATCGAATCGGCCTTCGGTCCCGTGCACGTGCTGGTAAACAACGCAGGAATCACCCTCGGACCGATCCCCGTCACCGGCATCGACGACAAGATGTGGGACTGGATATTCGGCGTCAACCTCTTCGGAGTGGTGAACGGCGTCAGCACCTTCGTGCCACGGATGCTGCAAAGCGACCAAGAAGGCCACGTGATCAACACCGCGTCAATCGGCGGTCTCCAGGTCAACGCCGAGCTGCAAAACGGCTCGTACTCGATGACGAAATATGCAGTGGTCGCACTCTCCGAAGCGCTTGAGCTGCAGCTCGCCGGTAGTCAGATCGGCGTCTCGGTGCTCTGCCCAGCGCTCGTTCGGACCACGTTGCAAGAGTCCGCGAAACGGCGCCCGGAGCGCTTCGGGGGGCCGTACGACAAGGTCGCTCCTGGCCATGAGCTCGACATGCCGACTATGCAGCCAACCGAGCTCCAACCTGACCAAGTCGGCGACCGCGTACTCGCTGCGATTCGAAACGATGACTTCTTCATCTTCACCCATCCCGAGACCAAAGCCTGGCTTGAGGCGAGACATTCGAAGCTGATGGACGGCTTCGATTCACTCGACTCCTACCTTCGGAACCCGACCTCCTAGCGCCCTCGCCTAGGAGGACGGACCTACGGCAGCTGGCCGACGGGGGCGACCATCAACACCGTGGGAGCACCTCCCCACGCGCTCAGGTAGAGCTCCTTGGTTCGCCAGAATCCGATCGCTCGATAGAAGTCGATGGTCTCGGCCTGCGGCAGGCTCTCGGCCGATGGCCCGAGCGTCACCAGACAGACCGAGGCGACGTCGTGCACCCTTGCAAACTCCGCGACCGAGCGAACGAGCGCGCGCCCGAGGCCACTCCGCCGGTGATCCGCATGCACCGCGAGATATGTGATCTCGATGGATTCGTCGTATACCGGTTCGATCGCCACAAAGCCCGCAACTACTGAGCCCTCGAGGGCGACGAAACCCTGCTGGGATTCGAGTGCCGTCGCCACATCTTCCACGGCGCCGGCGTAACCGAACCACTCCGGCAGCGACCGGATGACATCAAGGCAACCTTCGACATGTGGCGGCGCGAGTTCAACGACCATCACCCCATTCTGCTCATCTCAACATGTGAGGTAGGTAATGCGGAGCTCGATGCACGAGGATGACGCGACAAAGCAGCGCAAGCTCGCTCCTCGAATAGGATTGGAGCACACCCCGGCCGAAGGTGGCGTGCGCAGGGACCAATCAGATGACGATGCCGACTCCAGACCCCGAGCGATCACGCACACGGATCGTCGTCGCCAAGCCCGGACTCGATGGCCACGACCGAGGCGCAAAGGTGATTGCACGCTCGCTGCGAGACGCTGGTTTCGAGGTCATCTACACCGGTCTCCACCAAACTCCCGAACAGATCGTTCGCACTGCGATACAAGAAGATGCAGCGATCATCGGCCTCTCGATCCTCTCTGGGGCCCATATGCACCTCTTTACAGAGGTGCTCAGACTGCTGAAGGAGAACGACGCGGATGGGATCGGCGTGTTTGGAGGCGGGATCATTCCTGCACCGGACATCACGACGCTCAGCGAGATGGGCGTCGCCAAGATCTTCACTCCGGGCGCCTCGACTCGCGACGTCATCGCATGGGTCGATGACTTCGTCGCCTCCACGAATCAGCCGTGAGCGCCAAGGAGAGCCAACAGCTAAAGGACCTGTTGTGATGCAGCAGTCGAACGCGAGCGCGCTCGCGAGCGCTGCGCTCGGCGGGGACGATCGTGCACTTGGAAGGCTCATCTCGTTAGTCGAATCCGATCCTGGCGCCCTACTGCAGGTGTCGCCACAGCTGGCAGCAAGTGCCCAAAGGGCGCACACCATCGGCGTCACCGGATCGCCAGGGGTAGGTAAGTCCACGCTGATCGCGGAGTTGCTTCGCGAGTTCCGCGGCGAACAACGTCGCGTCGCCGTCGTGGCCGTCGACCCAAGCTCACCGTTCTCCGGCGGTGCTCTCCTCGGCGACCGGATCAGGATGCAGGCCCATGTACTCGACCGGGACGTGTTCATCCGCTCGATGTCGAACCGCGGACACCTCGGAGGCCTGGCGTCTCGAACTCCGGACGTGATCGACCTGCTCTCGCGCGCCGGCTTCGACGTCGTGATCGTCGAGACCGTCGGGATCGGTCAGGCCGAGGTTGAGATCGCCATCTATGCCGACACGGTCGTACTGGTCTCGACCGCGGACAGCGGCGATTCCGTACAGGTGGCCAAGGCCGGCGTTCTCGAAATCGGTGACGTGTTCGTCGTCAACAAGTCGGATCGACCGGGATCTGGCGTCATCGCGGCTGATCTTCGCGAGATGCTCTCGCTTGGCTCACACGCTGACGGTTTCGACCCCCAGGTTCTCGAGCTCTCGGCACAGTCGCACGAAGGGGTGACTGAGCTCATAAGCGAACTTGCCCGTCACCGCGCCTGGCTGAGCTCCACCGGCGAGATCGGCCGGCTCCGAGTCCGGCGCGCCGAGACACGCCTTAGAAGTGTGCTCGCAGAGCTGGCGTTGACAAGAGCGGACCTTCTAGACGACGGCGCGGCAGTTCCTAGAGCCGCCGCGCAGATCGCCGAGGGGAGCCTCGACGTGCGAGAAGCTGCACGTACGATCCTTGACCGAACAACTGAACCACCGCGCGATCGCTGAGTAATAAGAGCCGCTTCGCCGCTGGTCCGGGCGTTCGCAGGGACAGCACTAACACGATCGCATAGCGTTCGGAGGCTGATCCGAGGAAACGAGAAACCCTGAGGTGGTTGCCCGAGATGACTGAGAAGGCCGACGCATCCGTGATCGACGAGGTACTTGCAGCAGAGGCCGCCCGTCTGCAGGCCATCGATGACCGGGACTGGGCGGCGTTAGACCTGCTCCTCGCAGATGACCTCTCCTACGTGCACTCCGACACCGGCCGCTACGAGGACAAGGCATCCAACATGGCGACGCTCAAGGCAAGCCCGCGCAGCTACAAGCGCCGTGACCTCAAAGTTCGTCCCTACGGCGATACCGCACTAATGACCGGCGAGATCGACATCACCGTCGATGCGCTGCCCGACGGAACGCCAGAGCGCCACATCTTCTCCTTCACCACCCAGGTCTGGGTGAAGCGCGAGGGCCGCTGGCAGATGGCCGCGTTCCAGGCCACCATGCTCGCGGCGAAGAACTAATACACTGCGAAGCGGGTCGCGACCTCGGGCGATCGGTGCGCAGATGGGCGCTTGCTTTCGTAACTGAACGAACATCGAACGCCTTCGACTTCGCGCGCGTCGCCCTCAGCAAGACTCATGTGGAACGGCTTGTCAAGTCCCCGGGATGACTCGCTTCGCGCTGCCTTTTGGCCGCGACGAACCAACGGTTCGTCGCACGGTTGATCTCGAGCAGGCGGCGGGGCCCCCGTAGTCAAGGTGGAGCGCCCGCAGCGAAGCGAGGACGAACGACCTTGACTACGGGGTGACGGCTGCTACGTCGTTGCCCCGCGTTCCTCCGGTGGCGGACGGGCTCCGGTGCTCGCCGGACGCGCCAGCCGATCGTGGATCGGGCCTCCGCCACTCTCATGTACGCGGGTCGGAACCGCAATGTGTGTATCCGCAGGAAGTTGCCCCAAACTGAGCGCGCCACCGGGGTGACCGGCGAGCAAGGTCTGGACGGGGATCTGGCCTGCGACGGCGGGTAGCTGGCGCGTCCGGTGAACGCCGGGCACCTCGGGCGCCGATCGGCGAGGTGACCGGAGGAGGAGGTTCATCTCAGGCGGTCATCTCCGCGTAGACGAACCCAGCGAGCTCGCGGGCGATCGCGGCGACGACGGTGTTGCGCGAGTCCTTGCGAGCGCCGAGCCGCCGGAAGCGACCACAGAGCCGGACCTGAGCCCGCCAGGACCGTTGGACCGTCTCTGGCGGAAGGCCTACTTGGCGGCGGGTCATGACGACCCCGCGTAACGGCCCGTGCTGATAGGCCCAGGCGGACTCGACGAGCTGGGTGCGGACGTGCACGTTGCCGGCGTGGGTGATGTGGCCGCGGCTGACCGACTCCCCAGTCGAGTACTCGCTCGGCACGAGGCCCGAAAAGCCCATGAACGCACCGGCGTGGGCGAAGCGCCGGAAGTCGCAGACCTCACAGACGATCGTCAGTGCGCCGAGATAGTCGATCCCCCGGTAGGCGGCGAGGCGGTGGACGGGCTCGGCGAAGGGTGCTTCGTCGAAGTAGGGGGCGACCTCGGCGGTGATCGCC
>DATCDR010000061.1:0-2291 GCA_036510575.1 Acidimicrobiales bacterium
GGACCGATGACCACGACGAACAGGGCCGGCAGCACGCAAAAGACCATTGGAAAGAGCATCTTGACGGGAGCCTTCTGCGCCAGCTCTTGCACGTGCTGGCGCTGCGCGATGCGAACATCCTCCGCCTGGGCGTGCAAGATCGCCGCGATCGATACGCCGAATGTGTCGGCCTGGATCAGCGCCATGAGGAAGGAACGAAGTTCGGGGACGTCGGTGCGTTGGTCGATCCCCTCGAGCGCCTCTCGCCGTATGGAGCCGACCCGTACTTCGCCAAGGTAGCGATTGAACTCGTCCGCGAGTGTGCCGGGCATTGCGGCAACCGTGCGGGCCAAGGCCTGCTCGAAACCAAGACCGGCCTCGACGCTGATCAAGAGCAGCTCGAGCATTCCTGGCAGGTTGGTGCGGATCTTCTCCTGTCGTTCGCTGACGCGGTGGTTGAGGAGCGCATCGGGACCGAGGAGGAGCAGGAGGACCGGAATCAGCGTGGCGAGAAAATCGAAGAGTGGGGAGAGGTGGGCTAGGCGGACCAGAAAGAACGAGACGGGCACCAACGCGACGGACAGCAGTCGCCCAGCGAGGAAACGCTCGAGGTCGACCTGCTCGGACTTGCCCGACAGGGTCAAACGACGCCGGACGCTGTCGCGATAGACCGGCGGACAAAGGACCCACGCGGGCTTAGTGACGAGGCGGATCGCCGGCACCACGAGACGCTCGGCGAACGAACGGCGATCGGCGAGCGGCGTTCGTCCTACGGATTCGGGTCGGGTGCCGGCAGTCGCGATGAGAAGGGTCGCCCTAACCGCGCGGCGCGACGCGCGCATCGCTGCGAGCACGGCCGTTCCGAGCAGTACCGCCCCGACGCCGGCGACGATGATCAGCAGCACCTCAGACCTCGATCTTTACGATCCGGAACATCCAGATGAAGCCCACGAGCTCGAGCACTGCGGCGCCGAGCACTGCGATCCTGCCCGCACTCGTATGGAAGAGCTCCATGATATAGGGCCGATTCGAGGAATAGATGAAGAGGGCAATCCCGACCGGGAGGAGGCCGAGCACGTACGCGCTGATGCGCCCTTCCGCTGTGAGTGTACGAATCTCACGACGCATGCGCATCCGCAGCGTCATCGTGTTGGCGAGCACGTCGAGCAACTGGGACAAATTGCCCCCGGTTTCCTGCTGGATCCTCACCGCCATCACTGCCTCGCTGAAGTCCTGGTTGTGAATCCGTTCCGCGGCATCGGCGAGCGCCTCTTCGAGGACCTTTCCGAGCCGTGTCTCCGAGAGCGCCTGCTGCAATTCGACGCGCGCAGGATCCTTCACCTGTCGAACGACGCCGTCGAGACTTTGCGCGAACGAGAAGCCCGCCCGAAGCGAAGAAGCGGTGAGTTTCAAGATGTCGGGCAATTGCTCCGCGAACTTCCGGGACCGCCGTTGCAGTGCAATCATGAGACCCAACGGAGGAGCCGCAAGTACGAGCAAGAGAGCGACGATCGCGCCGACGATATGCCCCAGTAGGGCGCCGATTCCGACGAGGAACACGAGGAAGGCGAGCCAGACGAGGACGAGCTCGCCGAGCTTGATCGGGACACCCGAGCGTCGCAGGACGAGCTCGAGACGACGACCGAGGGGAATGAATCCCCCCGCGCGGTCGAGCGCATTCGAGGCCCGGGCCAGCACCGGTAGCGTGACAACGGCGGTCGATCCCTCGGTGTCGGATTCGACATTGGGGAGCTGCAGCTGATACGGCCCGATCAGTCGGGTAAGTCTCATACTCCTTCGCCTCGCGACGCGAAGGACAAAGTAGGCGGCGAGCGCGACCACCGCGAGGACGATCGCAGCTTCGCCGGCAGCACCGATGTGGTGAAGGAAGCTACGAATGTGGGTGCTCACCATGAGGGAATCGACCTTGAGAGCGAGGTTTCCGCGCTCATCGTCGCCCGGCTGGGTCGTGCAAGAACTGCTCCGCGTCAAATAGCGTCGAGTCGATCTCGATGCCGCGATCGATCAACGTCTCGCTGAAGCGAGGCCGCAGTCCAGTCGCCTTCAATTGACCGAGCGCGTTGCCGTGATCGTCGGTCCCCATCCCGAAGTCGAACAAGAAGATGTCTTGGAGCAGTATCACCTCGCCCTCCATCCGACCGATCTCGGTCACGTGCGTCACCCGCCGACTGCCGTCTCTCTGTCGGGAAAGGTGCACGATGAGGTCGAGAGCGGAGGACATTTGATCGCGCACCACGCGCACCGGGAGGTCGAAGCCAGCCATCATCGTCATGGTCTCGACGCGCGACAGC
>DATCDR010000062.1:0-9180 GCA_036510575.1 Acidimicrobiales bacterium
GAGGATTGCCGCCTTCTCGACACGAGTCCCACGTCGATAGGTGGTGGCCATCTTGGTTGTGACTGCCTTGCGTTCGCCCATCGAAAGCTCCATCGATCTGGCGTAGTTCGCCCGACACGTAGGCGGAGGTTTTTACGTGAGTTTCCATCTCCCACCTTGTGGGACGACAGCGCAGGCGTGAAAATGATGCTGGGCACGCCCGCGACGCCGATGTTTCCTTGGCCATCAGGCCGCACGTGAGTTTGGCGCCGGGGCCCGACCTGAAGGGTCGCGCACTGTTCCCACGAGGACGTCGATCAGACTTTCGCTTTCCCCTGACGAAGGCCCCCGGGCAGCCCACTTCAACCTATGGAGAAGGGAGGACCCGATGGATGACGACGTCGAGGAGATCGACGCCGGCGAGGACGAGGAGGTGCTGGAGCGCGTCGGCGCTATCGACGTTGCGAAGGCCTCGGGCAAGGTCTGTGTCCGCTTGCCGGGCAAGCAGCGACGGATCACCCGCGTCTTCGACGTGGCTGCGACGACGAACGCGATCATGGCCCTTGCCGACGAGCTCGCCGAGATGGGCATCGAGCGCATTGTCGTCGAGTCGACCTCGGACTACTGGCGGCCGTTCTTCTACCTGCTCGAAGCACGAGGACTCGTCGTCTGGCTCGTGAACGCCCGGGACGTGAAGAACGTGCCCGGACGGCCGAAGACCGACAAGCTTGACGCGATCTGGCTTGCGAAGTTAAACGAGCGGGGGATGCTCCGGCCCTCCTTCGTCCCGCCACGCGAGATCCGCGAGCTGCGTGACTACACCAGGCTCCGGACCGAGCTCATCGAGGAGCGCTCCCGGCACAAGCAACGCGTCGAGAAGCTCCTCGAAGACGCGCTGATCAAGCTCTCGACCATCACGACCGACCTCTTCGGGAAGTCCGGTCGGGCGATGCTCGAGGCACTCATCGCCGGCGAGCGGGACCCGGAGGTCCTTGCCGAGCTCGCACTCGGCAAGCTGCGCCCGAAGCGTGCCGCGCTTCGCGAGGCCTTGACCGGGCGCTTCGATGCCCACCACGCCGAGCTCGCAGGCATGCTCCTCGACCAGATCGACGCGCTCGGCGAGAAGATCGATCGGCTGACCACTCGTGTCGACGAGCTCGTCGAGCAGATTCCCGAAGCGCATAGCCACGACGCCAGCGGCGAGAGCAGAGGACCGTCGGCGCTGGAGCGGTTGGACGAGATCCCCGGCGTCGGTGTCCGAGCTGCCCAGATCATCCTTGCGGAGGTCGGCCTCGACATGACCCAGTTCCCGACCGCCGCGCACCTCGTCTCGTGGGCGAAGCTCTCACCGCGCACGATCCAGTCCGGGCCACGCACCCGTTCGGGTCGCACGGGGAAGGGCAATCCCTATCTGAAGGGTGCCCTTGGCGAGGCCGCCGCAGCGGCTGCGAGGACCGACACGTTCCTCGGCGAGCGCTATCGCCGGCTCGTTCGGCGGAGAGGTCATCAGCGCGCACTGGTCGCTGTCGCCCGCTCGATCCTTGTCATCGTCTGGCACCTGCTCGAAGATCAAGATGTTCGCTTCGTCGACCTTGGGTCGGACTTCTACGAGCGACGACTGAACAAGGAGCGCCGCGCCCGCGATCTCGTCCGGCAGCTCCAAGCGCTCGGCCACCAGGTAACGCTCACCCCGGCAGCCTGAACATCGGAGCTATCGCTCCGAGCGGGGCTCCGCCCCGCACCTCCGGCCCGCGCGCCCAAGTCGCAGAACTACTTACGGTTCATTTTCCGATCAGGCAACAGGGGGCGACGCCGATCTGACCGACTTTGGCCTCGTTCTCAGCCTGACTTGGCGTCCGCCCAGTTGGTTCCCCAGGCGATGTTCACCTCGAGCGGCACCCGGAGCGGGTAGGCGTTCTCCATCGCCTGCAGCGTCAAGCGGCGCACCTCCTCGCGCTCGGCCTCCTCGGTCTCGACGACGATCTCGTCGTGAACCTGCAAGACGATGCGACTAGCAAGCCCTGCAGCCTCGAATTCGGCATCGAGGCGAACCAAGGCGATCTTAAAGATGTCCGCGGCAAGTCCCTGGATGCCGGCGTTCATCGCCTGGCGTTCTGCAGACTGGCGGACTCGATAGTTGTCAGACGTCAGCTCGGGCAGCTGGCGACGCCTGCCGAACTCGGTCTCGGTGTAGCCGCGCATACGCGCGTCAGCGACGGTCTGGTCCATGTACGCCCGAACCGACGGGAATGCCACGAAGTACTGGTTCAAGATCTCGGTCGCCTCTTCCACCGAGATCGAGAGCCGCTGGGCGAGCCCGTAGGCCTCCATGCCGTAAGCAAGACCGTAGGAGACCATCTTCGCCCTGTTGCGCTGCGCCGCAGTGACTGCTTCTGGCGCGACGGCGAACACGGCGGCCGCGGTCGCGCGGTGGATGTCGCGGCCCTCGAGGAAGGCCTCGAGCAGCCCTGGATCGCCGGCCAGGTGCGCGATCACCCGGAGCTCGATCTGGTTGTAGTCAGCGACGAGGAAGACGCTGCCGTCCTTCGGGACGAAAACCTCCCGGAAGCGCTTGCCACCCTCGCTTCGAACCGGGATGTTGTGCAGGTTCGGGGCGTCAGATGAGAGCCGCCCGGTGCGGGCAACGGTCTGGTTGAACGAGGCGTGAATGCGCCCGTCCGGAGCCACTTCGGCGAGCAGGCCAACGCCATAGGTGGAGCGCAGCTTTTCGACCTCGCGGTACGCGAGCAGCGTCTCGACGATCGGATGCTGGTCTCGGAGCCGCTCGAGAGTCTGGGCGTCGGTCGAATACCCGGTCTTGGTCTTTCGCTGGGGCCGCAGGCCGAGCTTGTCGTAGAGCACCACGCGCAGCTGCGGGGGCGAGTTCACGTTGAACACCTCGCCCGCCAAGTTGTGGACCTCGGCCTCGAGGCGGCGCGCCTCGTCGGTCAGCTCCGCGCCAAGCGCACGCAGCGCGTCGATGTCGACGCCTACACCTGCGACCTCCATTCGCGCCAGCACGCGGACGAGCGGTCGCTCGACGTCGTTCCAAAGGGCTCGTCCGTCGACTGCATCGAGCTCGGGTCCGAGGCGCTCGGCGAGGCGGAGGATCAACTGCGCCCGAGCCGCGGTCTCAGCCGAGCGCCTGCCGGACTGAGGGCTGTCCGCGGCGAAGTCGAGTTGGCCCTGCGGCGTAGCGACGGATTGGCCGGGAAGGCTGAGCCCGCGCCGTTCGGCAACCGCTTCGAGGCTCTCCATCCCAGCCGCGGGGTCGACAAGGTACGCGACAACCGCGGTATCAAACGCCAAGCCACCGAAGTCGAGCCCAGACGGCAGGAGGACGCGCATCAGCTCCTTCGTGCGATGCCCGATCACCCGCTCTCGAAGAATCGGATCGAGGACTCGCCCAAGCAGTGCCGAAAGCGAGGCTGTGACATCCGGCTCGGCGATCAGCGCACCGTCGACGTAGCCGGCTAGGCCTCCGACGGCGACGACGCCAAGACCGGCGATCGCGCTCCGCCCAGGGAGGCCGCTCCACTCCGGCTCGATCACGAACGCTGCCCGCTCGCCGGTCGTCTGGTCGACGAGGCGCTCGACCCGGCTTAGGAAATCGACGGCATCGGCGACCTCGTCGAGCACCTCTACCTTCAACTCTGGCACGTCTGCGACATCGGCGGAAGGTCCAGACGGCGACGCGGACCGCTTGTTCAAGATCGCGAACAGTCGTTCCTTTGGTGCTCGCATCTCGAGGAACGAAAGGAGCTGCTCGAGCGCAGCGAAGTCCGGCTCGAGGCGCGGGCTCGAAGCAGCTGCCTCGAGGGGCACGTCACAGACGATCGGCGTCAGCGCGAAGTTAGTCCGGACCCGTGCCTCACTCGCTGCTAAGGACTCACGCAGCTTCGGCGTCAGGCGATCGAGGTTGGCATAGAGCGAGTCGAGGTCGCCCCAGTCGTTCACGAGCTTGGCCGCGGTCTTCTCGCCGACACCAGGCACGCCAGGCAGGTTGTCGGAGGGATCACCGCGAAGTGCCGCAAGCAGGGGGTAATTCTTCGGTGTCACGCCGGTTCGCTCGAAAATGCCGGCCTCGTCGTACAAGACGTAGTCGCTCACCCCGCGGCGGTTGTAGAGGACCCGCACGTAGGGGTCGGCCACGAGCTGGTAGGTGTCGCGGTCGCCGGTGACGATGATGACGTCGTTTTGCTCCGAGCCGAATCTGGCCGCGAGCGTGCCTAACACGTCGTCGGCTTCGAAGCCCTCGGCATCGACGACCGCCACGCCGAGCGCGGTGCCGAACTGTCGGATGAACTCCATCTGCTCGCGCAGCGGCTGTGGCATCGGGTCCCTGCCGCCTTTGTAGTCATCGACGAGCGCATCTCGAAATGTCGGTCCCGAGAGGTCGAAGGCGACGGCGACGCCGTCCGGCTTGAAGTCGTCGATCAACTTGGTGGTCATCGCGATGAAGCCGTACACCGCCTGGGTCTCTTGGCCAGCAGCGGTCTTTAGGCCCGCCTCTTGCAGCGCGAACCACGCCCGATAGGCAAGGCTGTGTCCGTCGAGCAAGAGGTAGGTCGCCACCGCGCCATGCTAAGCCGATCACGCCGCGGACGACATCGAATCGCTGCTGCCCCGGACCGATAGCATCCCCACTCGTGAGCCCTGGATTCCACCCCCCGCTCGAGGAATACCTCGAAGCCATCTACGGACTGTCCGAAGAGGGCGTTGAGGTCATTCAAGCGCGCCTCGTCGAGCGGCTGGGCTTTTCGCCACAGGCGGTCTCTGAGATGGTCCAGCGCCTTGTCGCGGATGGCTACCTCGATCGCGCGGGACGAAGCGTGACCTTGACCGCGACCGGCACCGAGCAGGCGATCAGCATCGTCCGACGCCACCGTCTAGCAGAGTGCTTCCTCGTCGACATCCTCGGCCTGCCATGGGACAAGGCACATCTCGAAGCGGGCAAGTGGGAGCACGTGATCTCAGACGACGTCGAGGAGCGATTCATAGCGCTGCTCGGCAATCCCACTACCTGCCCGCATGGCAGCCCGATCCCGGGCTCGGGTGCAGTGCTCACCGGCCAGATAGCCATCGCCGACGTCGCGCCAGGCACAACGATCCACGTCGCGCGCGTCACCGAGCGGATCGAGACCGACGGCCCCTCGCTCGCCTACTGCTCAGAGCACGGACTCACACCAGGACGCAGGGCGACCGTGGTCGCGAAGGCACCCGACGGGACGCTCACCGTCTCGCTCGACGCAACAGGCGGCGTGGCAGAGACACTCGCGCTCGGCCTCGGGATGTCGCGTCAGATCTTCGTCGCTATCGACTAAGTAGCGCCGCCGCTCCAGGTGTGCTCCACGCCAAGGGCCGCGGCGTGCGCTCAGGCGGGGGCTACCGGCGACACTGTTCCCTCCAGTACCGCCGTAGCTATCGCGCGCATCGTGACGCGGTCGTTCATCGCGCGACTCTGGATGAAAGTGAACGACGCCGCCTCGCTCATGCCGTGCTCATCCATCAGCTTGCCTTTCGCACGGTCAAGGACCCGCCTCGTCTCGAGCTGCGTCTCGAGGTTCTGGTTCTCGACACTAAGCGACGCGTTCTCTGCCGCTAGCGCCGACAGCTCCGAGAACCGGCCGAGCGCGACTTCAATCGCGGGGAGAAGCTCGTCGCGCTGAAAAGGCTTCACGAGATAGGCAATGGCGCCCGCGTCACGGGCACGCTCGACGAGATCGCGTTGACTAAACGCCGTCAGGAACAAGATCGCGGTGCCGCCGATCGCGGAGATCGCTTCTGCTGCCTGGAGTCCATCGACGCCTGGCATCTTGATGTCCAACAAGACGAGGTCGGGGTGGAGCTCGCGGACGAGCTCGATCGCCTCGTCGCCGCGAGAGGCCTCGCCGACGACCTCGAATCCCTCTTCCTCGAGGATTTCACGTAGATCGAGGCGCACGATGGCCTCATCTTCAGCAATTACAACGCTCCTGGCCATCAGCACTCCCTCCTTGGGTAGGCCGCGCATCGTCTGGTCGCGATTGACTTTGACGAAGCACTCAGTTTCGAGCCTTGCCGAACAGCCTACGAGCTTTCGAGAAAGTGCCCCAGCCAGAAGGGTCGCCGTGTCACTCGAAGAGTTGAGCTCGGACGGTCGTTCGGGCGATGGTCTCCTCGTCGAGCGCTACGCCGAGGCCCACTCCATTCGGCACGGTGAGCTCGCCGTCGACGAGCACGTGCGGCTCCGTGAGGTCCGGGACGAAGTAGCGATCTGACGCGCCGAGATCTCCAGGGAGGTCAAAGCCAGGAAGCGCGCCGAGCGCAATCGAAGCTGCTCGTCCGATGCCGCTTTCGAGCATGCCGCCGATCGAGCACATAAGGCCGAGCACACGCGCCCGGTCGTGCATCGCCCGAGCCGCGATGAGACCACCCAGGCGGGCCGGCTTGATCGAGACGCCGTCAAGGGCCGAAAGCACGACCGCTGTCTCGAAGTCACTCTGGCGCACGATCGACTCATCGAGAATCACCGGCGTCTCGAGCATCGCGCACAGCTCTGCGCTCGCTACAAGCTCGCCCGGCGCGAGGGGCTGCTCGAGACAGGTAAGCCCGAATTCATCAAGGTCGAGTAGCGCCACCCGGTGCTCCTCGCGTTCGAGGTCGTAGGCGCCGTTCGCGTCCACTGATAGCGCGAGGTCCGGGAACGCCTCTCGAACGGCACGCACCACCGCGACGTCAGCACCTGGCGCGATCTTGATCTTGACCCGGCGATAGCCATCGGCGACGACGCTTCGCACCTCGGCAACGACCGACGAAGGAGCGCCGAGCGAGACGTTCGCGCCAGCAGGGATGCTCGAACGCGTTGCGCCGAGATAGTTAGCTAGTGACTCGCCGGTCTCTGCCAGCTCCACGTCGAGCAGTGCCATCTCCACGCCTGCCTTGGCCATCGCGTGGCCCCGCACGTCGCCCAGGCGCCGGAGACCCGCAGCGGCACTCGAGGGCCCACCATCAGCGAGGAGGCGCGGAATGAGGTGATCTCGAAGCACTGCCTCGGCCCCGTCGGCATACTCCTCGGTATAGGTCGGCTCGGCGAGCGCCGAACACTCGCCAATGCCGGTTGCCCCGTCCACGGTCGTCACGCGAAGCACGAGGAGTGGACGGTGCACGTGCTCACCCGCGCTGGTCCGTAACGCGAAGCGGAGATCGAGCGCGAGGCGGAGAAGCTCAACGGTGCGCAAACGCATCGCAGCCTCCTCGCTGGTTCCTTGCCTGCTCGCTTCGGTAACCTACGTTCCACGGGCCCAGATGCCATCGGGCCCGGATGGCGGAATGGTAGACGCGGCGGCCTCAAAAGCCGCTGTCCGAGAGGGCGTGCGGGTTCGAATCCCGCTCCGGGCACCAAAGCGGACCAGGCCGCGCGCTCATCGAAGCCACTCGAGCCGGCACATGCTCGAAGGGCAGCTACCACCCCGCCTCAGCCAAATGCGGTCGCTCGTGACCAGTCCATGGTAGTAATTGATCTTGCTCGCCCGAAACCCATTGATATTGACCTGAAACCCATTGATATCGAGATGAATGGCTCCTCGAACGAACGTGACATCGTCGCCGGCCGCGTGGGCAACATCATCTTGTCGATTGACGTGATCGTCGTCTCACGCTGCTCATCTGGTGAGATTCTCGTATCCGAAGGCAGCGATTTCCTGTCCTTTACACCGCTGTGACGGATTCCGCGACGCCCCTTCGCGTCCCGACAACTAACGAGCGGTCCTCCGAGGGACAGCCCTTCAGGCTTGATATTCAAGGCCTCCGCGCTGTAGCGGTGATCCTCGTCATCGTGTATCACTACAACCTCGGAAATTTGAGCGGCGGGTACATCGGAGTTGACGTCTTCTTCGTCATTTCTGGCTACATCATCACGACGCAGCTTCGAAGATCTATCAGCTCGGCGCGCGGCGGCCGCCTGCGAGCCTTCTACGCTGCTCGAGCGCGCCGTATTCTTCCGTTGGGGTGCGTTGTTCTGGCCGTGACAGTGGTGCTCTCGTATCACTATCTCGGCTATATCAGCGCAGCCGGTGACGCGCACGATGCGACCTGGGCGGCGCTCTTCTCGGCGAATCTCCATTTCGCACACACCCAGACCGCGTATTCGAACGCCAATGGCCCAGCGTCAACCGTTCTTCAGTACTGGTCACTTGGCGTCGAGGAACAGTTCTATCTGGTGTGGCCTGCAATCCTGTTCTCCGTAACGTTCGTTGCGACGCGGCGGAGTCGCAACGCTCGGGCGTGGGTTCTGGCGATGCTTGCGGTCATCTTTATGGCATCGCTCACGTGGTCAATCGTGCAGACATCAAGTGCTGGGACGATTGCCTACTACTCCCCGCTGACACGGGCTTGGGAGCTCGCGACGGGTGCCGTCATTGCCTATCTGCCGGTCAGAACGCGGAGCACCACTGTCGCAACAAGCGCCCAGGTGATTGGCTACCTCGGTCTCGGTTGTGTGTTGATCTCGGCTTTCCTCTACACGGCGCAGACTGCCTTTCCGGGCAGCGCCGCGCTACTCCCGGTGCTCGGCGCTGGAGCAATCATTATTGGCGGCGAGTACGGAGGTCGGTTCTCACTTGCCGCATTGCTCTCCGTCAAGCCGCTGCGCTTCATCGGCGATATCTCCTTCTCCCTATATCTTTGGCACTGGCCTGTCATCACGATTGCAAAAGAGAGTTCGCTGACCGGGGCGATCGGCAAGCCCGAAACATGCCTCATGCTGGTCATCTCGTTCGCCCTGTCCGTTATCACCTACTACGCTGTTGAACAGCCGTTGCGTCGAAGTGCACTACTAAGACGCGGGGGCGCGTGGCCGTCGTTCGCTCTCGGCGCACTCCTTATCGCAGCGGTCGTGTGCCTTTGCAGCTGGGAGTTAGGAAGTCATCCGCCGGTACTCGGCTAAAGCGAGTCCGTGTTCAACCCAGTGGAGGTACGAATCAATGGTCTCTAGGCGTTCGGCGTTGATCACCGTCTGTCTGAGCGTCATCGTCTTTCTCTCCAGCTTCGTGGCGACCGGGAGCGGAGCCGCGGCGTATCATTCAAGCTCTCTCGGGTCACTCGGCGCGCAACAGCGCTTCGCCTCACTCGCGCAAGTCGAAGCTGTCGTGACGGCATCGAGGGGGATCTCGAAGCTGCCATCTTCAGTCGCCGCACAGCTTGGGGCAGCCGCTATCGACG
>DATCDR010000063.1:0-26654 GCA_036510575.1 Acidimicrobiales bacterium
ACCCTGAGACTGGCTTCACTAAAGGCGAGATCATCCGCTACTACGCAGAGATCGCTGAGGCGATGCTGCCCCACATCAAGCAGCGCCCGATGACGCTCAAGCGATATCCGAGCGGCGTGGATGGGAGCTTCTTCTACGAAAAGCACGCACCAGCACATCGGCCGGCGTGGGTTCGAACCGCGGCAGTTGCCCATTCGGGCCGCTCGCGAAACGAAGAGGAAGAGATCGACTACGTCCTCGTGAACGACCGGCCAACCCTGGTGTGGGCGGCGAATCTCGCGGCCATCGAGTTCCATGTTCCCCTCTGGCATCTCGGGCGCGGCGTCAGCGCCCCAAAGAACTCCGACCACATGGTCTTCGACCTCGATCCAGGTCCGGGAACGACGATCGTCGAGTGCTGCAAAGTGGCTCGCTTGATCACCGCGCGGGTCGGCGAGGAGTCAGTATTCGCGAAGACGAGCGGCTCGAAGGGCCTGCAGGTGTACATGCGGCTCAACCGGGTCAGCGTCGAGAAATCGAACGAGAACGCTCATGAACTTGCAAAAGCGATCGAAGTGGACCATCCGGACATGGTCGTGTCGAATATGCGAAAGGAACTGCGCAACGGAAGGGTTCTGATCGACTGGAGCCAGAACAGTCCCGCAAAGACGACCGTCGCCGTCTATTCGCTGCGCGCCCGCCCCGAGCCCACCGTCTCAACTCCTGTCACGTGGGCCGAGATCGACGCCTGCGCCAAGAGCGGGGATCCGAGCGAACTCTCCTTCAAAGCAGCCGACGTGCTTCGTAGAGTTCAAAAGCTCGGGGACCTCATGGCGACGCTAGAAGCGCGACCTAAGCCGAGTCCACGCGCGCACTAGCTGCACCGCCGCGAGCGCCGCTCGACGTCGTGTGACGCGATTGCCCACTCGCGTCACGTGGCACCGGTCACCATTTACTTGAGAGCCGGACTGGACGCGTCTTCGCCTCGGACCTCGGTTCATCACGCTGCTTACCTGAGCAGGCTCGCCCCCACGTTGACCGTCATCGCGAGTAGCACGGCACCAAAGAGATATGAGATCAGCGCGTGGTGGAGCGCGGTTCGTCGGATCGCCTTGTCTTCGATGTTCGTATCCGACACCTGGAACGTCATCCCGATGGTGAAGGCAAAATACGCGAAGTCCGGGTACGCGGGAGGGTCGTCCTCGTTAAAGGAAATTCCACCGTCGACGCCGCTGTAGTACAGACGCGCGTAGCGCAACATGAAGACCGTGTGGACAACGAGCCACGAGCTGATCAGGCTCAGTGCTGCAAGCCCGAGTAGCCCGGCGATGGCGAAGCCCTTGGAACTCGCCGCATCAATCAAAGTGAATCCCACGCCGATGATGCAAACGAGACTGGCGATGATGAGCACCACGTCGGTCATGGCACGACTCGGGTCCTCACCTGTCGCGACTCGAGCGGTCTGGGATGGGTCGAGATCCCAAAGCGCACGCCGCGTTCTCCCGAGAAAAAGTCCCGCGGCGACGTCCCATCCTGCAAGCGCGCCGACCTGCCAAGGTGCCGCGATGACCACCAAGACTCCAGCGATCACGCCGAGGAGCACGGCGAAGAGCAACTGAGTTATTGCACGGCGCGAACGCTTACTCGTCGCCGTGGCTCGTCGGCTCATCGACGACCTGTCCTTCTTCGAAACCGCTCCGCTTGCTCCTGGCACCACTTCACCCACTCTTTACCGACGGAGCTACCTGACTCACCGACTTCCTCCGCCACGGACAATTCCGCACTCTCTTATACCCAGGCGTACTGGATCTATCCGATTGCAGCTGGCCAGCGGAAGCTAGCCCACCGAGGAGACGAGCGTCAGGTGGACATGCCCAGGCACGTCATTCGCGCCTAGTTTGCGGTTGAGGCTCACTGCGGCGGGGTAGGTAAATCAACGAACCGCCCTGCCCCGCAGAACTCTCGCACAGGTATCAGGCATGAAATCGGACTTCTCGGGACGGCCGCCAGCGCGAGAAGCGTCGGCTGGATTTCGGGTGGAGGACCGTTTGAATTTCCGACCTCGAATGACTGACAAAGGAGCTCCCGATGGATGCGCTCGCACTATTAATTGCAGATCACAATCGAGTCCGCGGGCTATTTGCCCGCTACGAGGAGGCGCACGACGACGGGAACCTCGACGAGGCAGCCAAGCTGGTCGCAAAGATCGTCGAGGAGCTCGACATCCACATGACTATTGAGGAAGCGGTCTTCTATCCCGCGGTTCACGAATTAAAACAAGAGATCGCCGACTCCGTCGAGGAAGGAGTTGAAGAGCATCACGTCGCGAAGGTGCTCATAAAGGAGCTCGGTTCGCTCCCGCCAACTGATAACTCTTGGACAGCAAAGGTGACCGTCTTGATCGAGAGCGTCGAGCACCATATAGACGAGGAAGAAGAGGAGCTGTTCCCGCACGTACGAGGAGCCTCGAACGTTGCGTGGTTACGGGTAGTAGCGGCCAGACTCGAAAAGAAGAAGAAGGAACTTGGCGCGCCGGTTCTTGCCGACAAGATCGATATGCCGAAGTCCGAGCTCGAGGCCTTGGCACGAGCACAGCAGATCCCAGGTCGATCGTCGATGGATCAAGAACATTTGGCCGCAACGGTTTCGCCGTCGTAGTCGGCGCCACCTCTGGTACCAGACAGTTCGAGCCGATGCCTGCTCCGGCCGATCGGCTGGCATCGCGATCTCGACTGGGCGTGGCTGCGCCGCGCTGGCCACAGGTGTGACGTTTACAACTACGGGCGAGTTCCTACAGCGAAGCTCCCAAAGCTCGCCTCACGGTCTTGGCTCGCCTCACGGTCTTAGTCGGACCCGTACCGGATCGGGACGGGTCCCCAGCGACGGTGCGAGGATGTTGGCTTCGACATTCGTGGACGGCTCGCCTGAGTCGCCGAGAGATCCGGAGTTCTTACGCCCCCGTCCCGTCTCAATGCCATGGACCACGTCGTCGTCGTACTTTTCGAGAACCGCTCCTTCGACAACCTTCTCGGTCGGCTCTACGAGCCCGGGGAGGTGCCTGCCTTCGACGGGGTCATCGGCAAGGATCTGCGCAACCCGATTCCGGCCTGGGCCGAGCACGGAAGTGAGTTCGGGACCATCCCTTACGAGCTAGCAACGGGCATGGACTCACCCGATCCGGACCCAGGAGAGGAGTACCCACACACGAACACCCAGCTCTTTAACGTCCTCGACGAGGCCAACCGCTTCCGGGACGCGACCGAGATGGTGGCGCCGTTCAACGCGCCCGCTGCCCTCCAGGCCCCGACGATGGATGGGTTCGTCGCTGACTAGATCAGCTTCTTCACCGTAGAGATGGGTCGCCAGCCGACGCTTCTGGAGTACCGCCAGATAATGACTGGCTACGCGCCCGAACAGATCCCAGTCCTTAGCGCGATCGCTCGGGGATTCGGCGTGTTCGACCATTGGTTCAGCGACGTTCCCTCCCAGACACTGACGAATCGCTCGTTTTGGACGGCGGCGACGTCATCGGGCTTCGTCGTGAACCGCCCGGCGATGAACTTCCTCCGCCACAACCAAGCCGAGCCGATCTTCGAGCGGTTAGAGCGGCACGCCTGGACTTGGAAGGTCTACGTACTCGAGCCGAGTCCGATCTCCTTCACCGGGCTCATCCACAAGGAGCGACTCCAGGAGCGGTTCGCCACCAACTTCGTGCCCTTCTCGGAGTTCGAGCGCGATGCGGCCGAGGGGACGCTGCCAGACTTCGCGCTGATCGAGCCGAATCTTCTCGCGGGCCACGGCGACTATCACCCCGCGTTCGGCAGAGCGCTCCTTCCAGGAACTGACGTCCCGCTCGATCCCCCGTCGTCGATCCTTGCCGGCGAGGCTTTCCTCGCACGCATCTATGGCGCGATCCGATCGGCGCGATCCTCGGAGGGTTCGAATGTATTCAACACATCGCTGCTCATCGGCTGGGATGAACCAGGTGGTACTTACGACCACGTCCCGCCGGGTCCCGTGCCTCCTCCCGATCCGTCTGCTCCAGTCGGCGAGCTCGGCTTCCGCTTCGACCGCTCCGGCTATCGGGTCCCGGCAGTGCTCGTGTCGCCGTGGATCGCGCCACGCACCGTCTTCAATGAGGAGTACCGACACACCTCGCGCATCGCCACGCTTCGCGAGGCGTGGCAGCTCGGCGAGCCCTTGACCGGGCGCGACGCCGTCGCGCGGACCTTCCACCATGTGTTCGACCTCGAGAGACGGCGCGATCCCGATGGCTGGCCAGTCGTTGTGGCCGAGCCCGTTCCCGAGTTTCAGCCGCAGAAAGTGGCCGCCGGCGAGGCGATCGGAACGCTCGGCCGACATCTCTGCGATGGTCTCTTCAAACACGCCCAACAAACCGGCGTGAAGCTGCCGAGGATGACGGCGCGAACCGCGGGAGAGCTTTCACCACGGCTCGCCCTCGACCTCGTCGGGTTGCTCGGCGCAGACCTGTTTCCTGGATTGACCGCGGCGAACCGAAACCGTAACCACACTGCCTGACGTGACCCCGATCACGGGATCCGAGAGGATAGAAATGCCCTAGATGAATGAGACCTTGATGCAACCTGCCGACGCCCTTGTCATCTTCGGGATCACCGGGGATCTGGGTCGCAAGATGACGTTCCGCTCGCTTTATCGACTCGAGCAAGGCCGCCAATTGAACTGCCCGGTCATCGGCGTGGCGAAGGACGACTGGTCAAAGGACCATCTCGTCGACTCGATGCGCAAGGCGCTCGAGGTGAGTGGCGAGGACGTCGACGAGAGCGTCTTTCGTCGTATGGCTCGGCGATTTCGATATCTATCGGGCGATTTCACCGACCCTGACACCTACGCCAGGCTGGCCAAGTTGCTAGTAGGTACGTCGCATCCACTCTTCTACCTCGAGATCCCACCGTCGCTATTCGCGCCAGTCGTTGCCGAACTCGGGCGCGCCGATCTCATCGTGCATGCCCGGGTGATGATCGAGAAGCCCTTCGGGCACGACCTCGCATCGGCGCAGGCCCTCAACAAGGTCCTCCACGAGGTACTCGAGGAGGACCAGATCCTCCGCATCGACCACTTCTTAGGCAAGCAGCCAGTTTTGGACATCCACTTCTTGCGCTTCGCCAACGCGTTGTTGGAGCCGGTGTGGAATCGTGATCATGTCGCGGCAGTCCAGATCACCCTGGCCGAGGATTTCGGTGTGGAAGACCGTGGCGCGTTTTACGACTCCGTCGGAGCGCTTCGTGACGTCGTGCAGAACCACCTTCTCCAGGTGCTCGCGCTGATCGCGATGGAGGCGCCGGTCGAAGCCGGACCTCGAGCGCTTTGGGACAAGAAGGTTGAGGTCTTCCGGGCCATCGACGATGTCGATCCTGCCCGGACCGTCCGCGGCCAGTACGTGGGCTACCGGAGGGTCGCCGGCGTGAAGCGAGGCTCGACCACCGAAACCTACGTAGCGTTACGGCTCGCCGTCGAGAACTGGCGTTGGGCAGGGGTGCCATTCTTCATCCGAGCCGGCAAGGCGCTTGCCGCTCGTGCCTGCGAGGTCCGGGTGATCTTCAAGCGTCCACCGCGACTGGCCTTCCTCGACGAACCACACCACGTGGCGCCGAACCAGCTGGTCTTGCGGATCGACCCGGATCCGGGTCTCCAGCTCGTGATGTTGTCCAAGGGTCCAGACGGTCGGGAGTCGCGCGAGGTCCACATGAATCTGGCATTCGCCGCCGAGCTCGGCAAGCCGCCTGAGCCCTACGAGCGCCTCATTCACGACGCGCTCCAAGGCGACCGATCGTTATTCACCAGGGAGGACGCCGTCGAGGAGAGTTGGCGGATACTCCAGCCGCTGATTTCGAATCCTCCGCCCCCGACGGCCTATCCACGTCGCTCGTGGGGTCCTCCAGAAGCCGATCGGCTACTACGTGGCCACCCGCCATGGCAGCCTGCCTGGCTACCAACTCCAGCGAAGAAGGGCTGACGTCGAAGAGGTGACAAGACCAATGGTCGTGCTCTTCGATATCGACGAGACGCTTATCCACACCGGTGGTTCCGGGGCACGGAGTTGGAGCGCGGCATTCGAGAAGCTCTACGGCATTCCAGCCGACATCGGCAAGCACACCTCGGCAGGCGAAACCGACCCCCAGGTGGCTCGAGCGACCTTCCAAGCCGTCCTCGGGCGTGAGCCGAGCCTTGACGAACTCACCAAGCTTTACGCCGCCTACCTCCTCCATCTAGCCGATGACATCTTCTCCTCCGAGCAGTACCGGGTGCTCCCCGGAGCCGAGGCGACCTTGGTGCACCTCGGAGGCGAAGGGGTGGTGCTCGGCCTCATCTCTGGGGCAATGGAAGGCGCGGCCCGTACCAAGCTCATCCCGGCAAACCTGAATCGATACTTCCTGTTCGGCGGCTACGGCTCGGACTCACCCGACCGGGCAGAGATGACGAAAGGCACCATCGCACGTGCGGCGGCCCTCTGTGAGGATCTCACTGCAGGCGATGTCTATGTCGTCGGTGACACCCCACACGACATCGCGGCAGCTAATGCGGCAGGTGCGGTGTCGGTAGGGGTGGCAAGCGGCCACTACTCAGTCGACGAGTTGACCGCAGCTGGACCCGACCACGTCATGGGTTCACTAGAGGAACAGTTTCCCGGGTTCGATTGGTCAACAAGTAGGCGGTAGATGTAGCGCGAATCGGACCCAGACTGCTGCTCGCTCGCCTAGCGGCGTTCGCCGTCGACACGTTGGGGAATCCCGAGCGGATTGTCGTCCCGAAGTGCGGCTGGAAGCAGCTCGGCCGGCATGTTCTGGAAGGTGACGGGTCGGAGCCATCGCTCTATGCCCGCCGCGCCAACCGACGTTGCGGCAGGCGCCGTCGTAGCCGGCCAGGGACCGCCATGTTGCATCGACCAACTGACGCCGACGCCGGTGGGATACCCGTTCGCGATCACCCGCCCTGCCTTCTGCTCGCCAAGCGCAGCTAACCGCGGGGCATCGGGGTCGTTCGCCGTGCTGAAAAAGCTGAAGGTCAGGGCCGGGTCAGCCACCTCGAGGGCTGCTGCGAGCTCATCGTGGGTCTGATACCGAACCACCACCGCGAGGGGGCCAAAGCACTCCTCACGTAGGGACGATGCTCCCGTGTCGGCGAAGGTTCCGGCGCCAACTTCGAGAAGCTGCGGCGTGACCGACGTCCCTACGCCGAGATCCTCGCCGACGAGAAGGCTCGTGCCGGCCACAGCGGTGATGGCGCGGGCCCCATCGCGGAAGTGCGACGCGATTCCAGGGGCGAGCATCGTCATCGGGGAGAGCTCGCGAAGCGAGGCCACAAGCGCTGCCACCAACGCATCACCGTGCTCGCCCCCTGGTATGAACAACAGTCCTGGCTTGGTACAGAACTGCCCAACGCCAAGTGTCATCGACGATCCGATCCCGACGCCGATCTCGCTCGCCCGCTCTTTCGCAGCGCCGGGGGTAACTACGAGCGGATTTGCTGAGCCGAGTTCACCGAAGAACGGGATCGGTACAGGACGTGCATTCGCACGGGCCCACAGCGCTCGTCCGGCTTGGACCGATCCGGTGAATCCGACGGCGCAGATCGCCGGATCATCGACGAGTGCAACCCCTGCCTCGAAACCAAAGACGAGCGTGAGCAGGCCTTCGGGTGCGCCGATGGTCCGCGCACCGCGGAGCATCGATTCGAAACACCTCTTACTCGTCTCCGGATGAGCTGGGTGTGCCTTGATCACCACAGGACAGCCAGCGGCCAGAGCGGACGACGTGTCACCGCCAGGAACCGAGAAGGCGAAGGGAAAGTTCGAGCTGCCAAATACCGCAACCGGACCGAGCGGCACTCGCATCCGCCGAAGATCGGGAAGCGGTCCCATCGGTGAGTCGCCCGGATGGTCGATCGAGACCGCCAGGAACTCACCGTCCGCTACGACGTCAGCGAAAAAGCGAAGTTGGAATGCGGCCCGGCGAAGCTCGCCATCGAGTCGAGCCTTCGGCAACGCTGTCTCTTCCATTGCGACGCCGACGAGGGCCGCAGCGTCGGCGTCGAGCTCGTCGGCCATCGCGCGCAAAAGTGCCTCGCGCCAACTGAGTGGATGCGTCGCGACCTCGATTGCAACCCCCGCCGCTCGCTCACAGCACCAAGCGACCTCGGCGAGCGAGGTCTCCTCGAGGTCGATCTCACGAGTCCCTCCGGTCGCCGGATTCAAACTGATTACATGTGTCATCGTCCCGCGCTCTCCACATTGGCTTGTAATGGGCCGGTCCGTGACGAGGCGCCTCAATCGAGTTGATCCTCGTGCGTGCACTCGACGCCTCGAGATCGACGCCAGATCCCAACCGCTCTCGCGAGTTGTCTCCCTCGCGGCATGGTAATCCTCTCAGGGATCCAGCCAGGGATGAAATGGCTTCACCGGCGGCGTTGCCAGGAACGCTCGCGACCATCCGGAACCCCGTGCGAGATCTGCGCAGCTACGAGACAGCCTTCACGCCCTCGGCAAGGAGACCTATCAGGTCCTCGGCGGAGTCGAGTTCGATCAACCCGAGGGTCCTTCGTTCGATCTCATCGGCACGTGATTGACCGATCAGTTCGGTCACCAGTCCATGGAATTTCGAGCGGATCTCGGCATTCGAGAGCGCCAGGTTTCTCGTCCCCTTCGCCTCGAGCACCTCGAGCTCCTCGGTGCTGCCGTCGATCCGCTCGATCGAAACGCGCGTCGCCCGCGGCGTCGCGGATCGCGCGGCGAGCTCATCGACGTCGACGTCGTGAATCACCACGGTCCGGTAGATCACGCTCCAGACATCGTCGGCGTCCATGCGCGAGGACGAGAACTGCGGCACGAAGACCGCCCCGTCAAGGAGCGCCACGGCTGCAACGTAGGCGACGTTCAGCTGCGCACCAATCGAGGTGGTAGGGCGCTCGAGCCGCCAACCGTTGTGCTGGAAGGAGTCGTGCGTCAGCCGAATCGTCATGGAGGCAATGTTCTCGGCTCGGATCCCGAGTTCGTTCCTGGCGCGAAGCAACGCGTCGGCGACCGGGTGCGTGGTGCCGCCGCTCGCATAGGGCTTTACGAGGATGTTCATCAGCTCCCAACGCTTCCCGAGGTCGGCCGAGACTGCGTCGACGTCAGTTAGATGATCATCTGCGAACATCGCGAAAAAACCGCCGTACTCGCGCTCGAGAACGTCTTTGATCCCAGTGAACCCGCTCTCGGCGAGGGCGGCTGCAAGTACGCCGTTTCGAGCGCCGAACGCGTGGTTCATTCGCTTCACCATCGATTCGAACTGCGCCGACATCAAACCGGATGCCTGCGTGCCGGCGATGCTGATTGCGTCCTCGAACCCTCCGGCGTCGAGGCCCCGAAGCTTCGCAGCGGCGACCGCCGCGGCGAGCCCGCCATAGACGGCTCCCGAGTGCCAGCCGTGCCCGAGCATCGCGTGACCGCGCATGGCTACACCTAACCGAGGGCCGACTTCGAAACCAAGCGCGATAGCGAGCGCAAGTTCCGCACCACTCACCTGCCGTTCGAGGGCGCTCGTGGTCGCGAACGCAGCAGGAAGAACCACAGATGCGGAGTGCAACGGTCCGAGCTCGTGGTAGTCATCGAGCTCAAATCCCTGAATGAAGGTGCCGTTCAGTAGCGCTGCAGCGGTCGGCGTGAGTCCTCGATCCCATCCGACCACCACAGCAGGGCCGGCGCTCTCGAGTCTCGAGACAGCTTCGACCGCCCGCGCAGACCACGGGAGGTGCGCACCGACGAGGGCACATCCGATTCCGTCAAGGGTGATATGCGCGGCGCGCGTCATGACCGCAGCTGGGATGTCCCCGAGCCGGCTCGTAGCAAGAAATGTCGCGAGCCTGGTGGTTGGTCCCGGCGTCCGCTCCTGCTTATTGGACTCGTCGCCTTGTTCACTCATCGACGCTGCTCCTGACTTCATCCTCGGCATGCTGCCAGACCGTCTAGGTGTTGTCCTGCGACTGGAGTCGAACAGCACTCATCATCGCATCGCCCCGATATCTCCTCCGCGGCGAGCTTCACCTCGAAAGCGTCGGCCACTTCGAGCTCTGGTGATCGTCCCGATGATTAGGTGCGAAACTGCAGCGGATAGCGGCACGCCGTCGGGGATCTCAAAGCGATCCTCGAATCAGCGAGCGTAACCACCCACCGGCAACGGTCGCCTCGACCGCCGTCTTAGTCACGGAAGTAGGTGCGAGATAGTGCCCGAAGAGACCAGGCAACTCGGCGAATTTGTCGTCGCCCTCGCAACCGAGGCGATACCAGGCACGGTGCGGGAGCGGCTCCGCTACCTCACCCTCGACAATCTCGCGAGCGGCTACATCGGCAGTCGCCAGTCCTGTTACCGGATCGCCCACGCGGTTATTGCCGACCTCGGTGGAGTCGGGTCCTCACACGTCTTCGGAAGCCCGGTTGGGCTCGACATATCGCGCGCGAGCCTCTTGAACGGCGTAGCAATCGGAGCGTTCGAGACGGATCACCCGAACGCCGGCTCCCATGCCGGCGGCGCAGTCTTCCCGGCAGTGCTGGCGCTCGGTGACGCACTCGGTGCAAGCGGCGAGGTGGCGATGCGTGCGCTCGTCGCCGGTTACGAGGTGAACAGCCGGATCGCCATGGCCCAGACGAACAAGGCGGAGCAGGTCCGGGGCTTTCACAATCCCGGCATCAGCGGCCCCTTGGCCTCGGCCGCAGCGTGTTCGCTCCTTCTTGGTCTCTCGCTCGATCAGACACTGGCTGCACTCGGCATCGCCGCCTCGCACTCTGCTGGGCTCATCGAGTACGTGTGGACGGGCGCGATGACCAAACGACTCCACCTAGGTCGAGCGGCGCAAATGGGCCTCGAGTCGGCTCTGCTCGCGCGTCAGGGCTTCACGGGTCCTCCGACGATCCTCGAGGGTGAGTACGGTTATCTACAGGCGTTCTCCCCAGAGCCGATCGTCTCCCACTTGACTACAGAGCTCGGCTCGCGATGGTTCCTCGAAGAGACCAGGGTCAAGTCCCTCCCGGGTCACGGCACAGCACAGCCGTTCGCTCCCGTTCTCGCCGAGTGGCGTTCAAGGGGTATCGATCCGACGCGAATCGACCGAATCGAGATCACCACCTCTGAGCAGGGAACCGAGGAGCGCTTCCTGGACGCGTCACCAGATACTGTCCTCGGCGCCCAGTACTCCATGCCGTTCATGACCGCCCTCGCGATCGTGCGCGGCGTCGACGGTCTGATCGATCTCACTGAAGAGACGCTCGATGACGACCTGCTAAAGCGGGTCGCGTCGAGAGTGACGATCGCGGTGGACGAACGCTTCCAGGGCAAGGGCATCGAGGCCGGCGGCGAAGTCACCATCGAGGTCGACGGCGATCGTGAGGTTCTACCTGCCCCAGGTCTACCGAGCCTGTCGCTGCAAGCGATGCGCGAGCTGTGCGAGAGCAAGCTCGAGCGCTACTCCGCAGGTGTGGTCCCTGCCGCTCGCATCTCCGAAATCGTCGGAGTCGTTCACCACTTCGAGGAAATGACGACCATCGGCGAGCTTTCTAAGCTCGTCTTCGGTTAGTCGCCGTCAAAACTCGACCGGACGAACCGCTCGAGAACCCTGCTCGGGGAAATTCTCGGCGACTTCGACGAGCCGGATTTACGACGCGTGACGCGTTCCCGGCGAGCTTCGCAGCGACAACGGATTTCGACCCGAGACTCTCTCCGCGGCGTCGAAATACGCACCGACCGCCCTGCCCGAGCAGTTCTGCATATCGAATGCCCGAACGGCCATAGCGCCGTACTGCTGACTGCCGCCTCGCCCGCCTTGTTGAAATCATCAAGGCTTCGCGTCGCCAGCGCGCCAATAGGGCTCGTTACAGAGGTAGCGCGCGAGCTGCTTGTCGGAGGCGCTGTGATCACCGAGGTCGTATTCGGCCTTCCTGGCCTCGGCTACACCGCGGTGCAGGCCATCACGAATCAAGACCTTCCGGTAATTATCGGCGTCGTGATCGTCACCTCTGCGGCCGTCGTCGTCGCCAATCTCCTAGTCGACATGGGCTATGCGATGCTCGATCCGCGCGTACGGCTGCACTGACGCTGCAGATCCGCGCCGGGTCCGCCAGGATCGATTCGACAAAAATGGCGACTATGGCGTGAGCTTCCTCAGGCGCGAGCCGACGAGGCAAGGAGCGTCCAAACCAAGGACGCGCAGCACACGAGCCGAGTGCTTGCGTGCTGCCGCCGACGTATTCTGAGCAGATGAGCGACGACCAGATCGATCCATCGGTAGCTCCAAGCGGCAGCGGCTGCGTTGAGTGTCTCGAGGCCGGCGGCTGGTGGCTCCATCTGCGGCGCTGTGCGAAGTGCGGGCACGTCGGGTGCTGTGACTCATCACCATCGCAGCACGCGTCCGCGCACGCGAGGACTACGGGCCATGCGGTGATCCAGAGCTTCGAACCAGGCGAGGAGTGGTTTTGGGACTTTACCGCTGAGGACTTCTGTGAAGGCTCTGCGCTCGCTCCCCCCGACCACCATCCGCTCGACCAGCCGACACCTGGTCCGAGCGGCCGCGTCCCTAGAGATTGGCAGCAACACCTTCACTGATCCCGGGCCCTTCGGAGCACAGCGGAGCATCTAGGTGCCAGCGCTGGTTGTAACGCAACTCCACGACTGACGTTAGAACTCGGGCGACCCGCTACCACGCTCGATTGGTCACGCGGCAAGGTGACTCGTGAGCGACTCGCCGAAGTGATGCTCGAGGGCGATTCGCGTGAGTTCTCGACTTCGCGATCGACGACCTGTCCGCAGTGAATTGATCTGGATGTGCGAACCGTCCTCGAGAAGCAGGTACGGCATCTGATCTGGAGCAGAAATCGTCTCCCTCCAATTCAGCTCGCTCATCATGGCCGAGCCCCACTTGAAGCCGATGATCTCTGATATGGGGACCGAATAGCTTCGAAACCAGTTCTTGATCACCGCGGTGTTCCCGACTACCGCAACGCTTAGGCGAAGCAACGCTCGAAGCGAGAGGACGAGACCCAAAGCAGCGACGAGGAGCAGTGGGCTGGCGAGAGCAGGCGCACCTCGACGGATGGAAGTGGTCCCCGCGAATGCCGTCACCAGAAAGAACGTCGCGAAACTCAAAGCAAGGGTGATGGCTCTCGGGCTCCGTAGGAGACCCGACTTCTCTTCTTCCATCGCTGGTCTACCTAACTTAACCGAGGGATATTCAGCTGTAAATACGGCATTAACCACCGAAAAGTTGAGGCGCGTTTCGGAGTGACGGAGCGTCTCGGAGTTGCATCTCATCGCCAGCACGCTCGCCCACACGACGACCGCTCACGAATCCGGGATGATGAGCGAGTCATCTCGGCAGCTGATGTGCCACATCGCTGGAGATCGCCAGCTGAGTGGCCTGCGAATTTCGATCGTCGACTCCGCTCAGGTTGCTCAGCGGTAGGCGCGAGCTTGCAACGTGAAGAGCTCCGCGTAGAGGCCTCCCAGCGCTAGCAACTCCTCGTGACTCCCCTGTTCCACGACGCGGCCACGATCGAGTACCACGATGAGGTCGGCCAGGCGAACCGTCGAGAAGCGATGGGAGACGAGCAACGTGACGGCCGAGGAGTTGCCCGCGTTCACGCGAGCCGCGCGCCCATAGCGCTCGAAGAGCTGAGCTTCGGTGATCGCATCGAGTGAGGCCGTTGGCTCGTCGAGGATCAACAGCAACGGCGCGCGTCGCATCATCGCCCGCCCGAGCGCGAGCTTTTGCCACTGCCCGCCGGACAGCTCTCGCCCTTCGTCGAACTTACGGCCGAGCTGGAGAGCGAGGTCGTCGTCCAATGCCGAGAGAACGTCGGTCGCTCCGGCACGCTCAAGTGCGTCACGAATACTCGGCTCGTGCTCGATGTGTGAGAGATCTCCTACACCGACTACTTGGCGCGCGAGGAACTCGAATCGGGTGAAGTCCTGGAACCCCGCGGCAGTTTCGGCTCGCCACTTCGACGCGTCGATCCGGGCCAGATCCACGCCGTCAACGAGGATCTGGCCGGCAGTCGGCTCGTACATTCGGAGTAGGAGCTTGGCGATGGTCGTCTTGCCCGCGCCGTTCTCTCCGACGATCGCGACCGTCTTCCCAGCTGGAAGTAGGAGATCCACTCCCTCGAGGATCGCGTCGCTAGATCCGGGGTAGCTAAAGCTCACGTCGCGCAACTCGATGCCGGCGCGAAGCCCGACTGGTGGCTCGACCGGCGCACCCGCCGCCTGCTCGTCGCCTCGGGCATACTCGACGAGCCAGGCGAAGTGCTCTGCTGTTCTAAAGGCGCCAGATGTGGAGCCGAGCGAGTTCGCTAGTAGGCCTACCTGCCCATTCAGCTGTGTGGCCAGCGCGACGATGAGCACCAGGTCACCGGCGCTCAGGCCACCGGAGGTTGCGCTATGCGCGATAACGACGAGCGCGCCAGTGAATCCGGCGCCGAAAACGGCCCAGCCAAGTGACTCGGTAAGGCTGATCTTTAACTGGACGTCGGCAAGCATTCGGTCCGCCTCATCGAAAGTTGCGGTGTGGCGTCGGCGAATCTCCCGCTGAATGCCAAACGTTCGAATCTCCCGCCCGGCGGGCTCTGTTGATCCGAGCCCGAAGATGGCGAGCTGCATCCGCCACAGCGGCCAGATGTGGTCCCAGGCACGGTTGTACCAACGGCGACCGACAAGCGTCGCGACGATAGCTGGGGCAAGGAACAGCGGAAGTAACCCGAGCACCGGCTTGGTCCCGGCAAGTACGGCGACCGTGATGACCAAGCGCAGACCGACGGCGGCACCGGTCGCCAGCGTGTTCGGCAGACCCGCCAGATTCTGTCGGTTCTCGGAGACCTCCTGCAGGCGATCGAGGATGTCGGGCTGCTCGTAGTGCGCCACGCCGACGATGGATGAACTCAGCTCTGCAAGCTCGGAATCGACTGCGAGCAGCGTCCGGTCTGTCATGCCGGCGCGAATGATGAACGCCGCCCAGGACCCGGCGATGGTTACGACTACGGCGATCCCGAGCACGACGAGACCGTCGACAATGCCCGACGCGCGGCGATCGACAACGGCGTTCGTCACAAACTTAAGGCCGTAGGAGGCCACGATCGCGCTCGCTTGGCTCACGAAAATCAGGACGACGCCCGCGCCCGAGCGCCACGCGTCGATCCGAAATGGATAGGCGGCAAGCAGGCGAGCGGCCCGCAGCTTCTTAACCACTGCCGGCAGCCTCGTCGGCAAACCGCTCCGCTTGCACCGCGAACATCGCCGCGTACCGCCCGCCAAGCGCAACGAGCTCGTCGTGCGAACCCAGCTCGCTTACCGAGCCACCCTCAAGCACGGCGATACGTTCGGCCCTACGCACGGTCGAAAACCGGTGGGAGACAATGATCGAGGTTCGCCCAGCGGTGAGCTCGAGGAATCGATCGTAAAAGGCCGCCTCCTGGCGGACGTCGAGGTGCGCTGTCGGCTCGTCGAGCACGAGGATGCCTGCGCCGAGCTGCGCCGCGTAGAGCGCCCGCGCCAATGCCACGCGCTGCCACTCGCCACCGGAGAGGTCAACGCCGCCAAACTGCCGACTGAGCGGCGTCTGCCATCCAGATGGGAGCGAACGCTCTAGACCACCGAGACTCGCCTGCTCAGTGACGATTTCGAGGACCTCGAGATCAAGGTCTGAGCCGAGCGTGACGTTGTCCTGCAACGTCCACGGATAGTGGACAAAGTCCTGGAAGACGGCTGCCGTGCGTCGCTGCCAAGCCCTCGGGTCGAGCTCGCGAAGGTCGACACCGTCGACGGTCACACGACCGATCGTCGGGTCATAGAGCCGTGTGAGGAGCTTGAGCAAGGTGGTCTTGCCCGCGCCATTCTCGCCGACGAGAGCGAGACTTCTACCTGCGGGAATCTCGAGATCAAGATGGTCGACTACGGGGCGCTTCACTCCCGGGTACGAGAAGCTGACGTTCTCAAAGCGAATCTCGTGCCGAGGTAGATCGCCCGCTTCACTTGACCCAGAGAGCGCGACGCGGGGCGTGGACACGTTGTCTTCGAGCTCGACCATCGAGTCGAACGTGTCGATACCGAGCTCGACGTGCGTATCGGTTTCGCTCACGTTGACAACGGTGAGTGCGCTGCGGACCGCCTGGAGCACGACGACGAGCTCCCCGAGTGAGATCGCGCCGCGGAGGGCGTCATGTGCCGCGGATGCCGCGATGGCGATGACGACCACGATGATTGGCACCGCTCCGAGCGCAACGTCCGAGATCGTCTTCCGTCGTCGCGACCAGATCGGCTCCATCGCCCGCAGCCACTCGGCGCGCAACCACGTAACCAGCCACTCACCGAGACCAAAGACTCGGGTCTCCTTCTCTGCGCCTGGCTGCAGCACGAGATCACGCAGGTAGTTCGAGCGCCGGAGCGTACCGATCTGGCCGATCTGTGCCGTCACGATCTCCAAGTGCGCGAGCCGGACCCTGCGAACTGAGTGGACAACCGCCGCGAGTAGCACCAGGCCTGCCCACCAGCGATAGACGAATACGAGCACGAGCCCGCCAGCGCCGCCGAGCCGGATCGTCCACCGGTTCACGAGACCGACAACCGCCCAGCGGGTTCCGATCCAGCGGATCGCGGCAGCGCGATCGAGCACATTTCGCAGCTCTGGATCCTCGAGGTGCGCGATCGAGGCCGGCTCGACTTCTGCGGCGAAGATTCGCTGAAAGATCTCTGCACGCAGTCGCATCGCAAGCCGGTCGCCCATCGCGCGCAACAGCGGTCCGATGATCTGGTCAAGCGCGAATAAGGCGCCGGTGAGAAGGAGCGTGTCGTCCAGGCGCCCCGCCGCCACCGAGCGACTTCCCTGGTGGACAGCAGGTCCGATGAGCGATACCGCCCGGCCAACCGACAACATCAAAAGCGGCGGAACTAGACCAGTGAGAAGCAACAAGACGAGCACGAGCGCGGCGAGCGATGGTGCGGTGCAGACCGTCGCACGCACGAACGCGAGATGTAAGCGTGCGCTCCTGGGGTCGGCCTGCCACCAGGGGCGTGTCGGCACAGCCGTCGCCACGACTTCACCTCCCGAACGGTCCAGACGCGGCCCCGCGGGCGTCTGGGTCGCCAATTATCGCATGCAGGCACAGACGAGACTTCGGACTACGAAGCCGTTCCTCGCTGGCTAGAACTCCGGCCGGGCGGCGTACCCTTACGTGCACTTGCGACAATGACTGTCGTCGTCGAGCCGGCGCGTAGAGTCGTCGCCCCGTGAGCCAGACTGTTGGCGTGCTCTCCGAGCACCGTTCAGCTCCCTCGGGGATCGGAGTGAGATGGAAACAGCAGAAGTCAACGAGCGGCTGACGAGGGTCGGACCAGGTACGCCGATGGGAGAGCTGCTGCGCCGCTACTGGCAGCCGTTCTGCGCCCTCAGCCAGCTGGACGAGAACCCAGTCCGGCCGGTTCGCCTCCTCGGCGAGGACCTCGTCTGCTTCCGAGATCGCTCCGGTGCGCTCGGTCTCATCGCTCGGCGTTGCGCCCACCGTCGCGTCGACCTTCAACACGGCATCCCCGAGGATCATGGACTTCGCTGTCCGTACCACGGTTGGTGCTACGACACGGCGGGGAACTGCATCGAGACGCCGCTCGAACCGAAAGGCTCGCGCCTCAAGTCCCAGGTCCATCTCGAGAGCTACCCAGTCGAGGAGATGGGCGGTCTGCTGTGGACCTACATGGGTCCGTCGCCGGAGCCGCTACTGCCCCGCTGGGACGTATTCGTCTGGCCGAACGCGCTACGCCAGATCGGCTTCAGCAGCATTCCCTGCAACTGGCTGCAGTGCCAGGAGAACGCGGCAGATCCCGCGCACAACCCCTATCTCCACGGCGACTACTTCAAGTACGTGCTCGAACGAGAGGGAATCTGGGAGCAGCGCTCCCAAGCAGTGGGAACGCATCGCGCCGTCTCGAGCATCCGTTCGGGAATCGGTATCTCCAAGGTGCTCGCCGAGCGCGCCGAGTACGGAATTCGAAAGGCCCTCGTCTACGAAGTTGCCGAGGGTGCCGAGCGCGACAGCGTGGTTTGGTTTCCCTACGTCGTCTTCCCGTACTACACCCGCGTGGCCGGTGGAGGGGTACGAACCGAGGTGCAGCTACGGATCCCGATCGACGACACGAACACGCTGCATATCAACTACGGCCTCTACGCCGCGCCACCCGGCGTCGAAGTGCCGATCCAACCGGGCATCCCCGCCTACGAGGTGCCCCTCACCGATGAGTTCGGCAGGCCCGTATTGGACTTCGTCCTCGGCCAGGACATGGCGATGTGGCAGGCCCAAGGGCTGATCACCGACCGTACGAAGGAGATGCTTGCGAGCACCGACATCGCGGTGCGCCTGATGCGCGATCAATTCCTCGAGCAGATGGCGATCGTTGAAGCAGGCGGCGATCCGATCAACGTTTTTCGCGACGTCACCGCAATGGGCGAGATCATCCATGTCGAGCCGCGCCTCGACTCCGGTTGGGACGAACTCGACCAGGTGACGGGCAGCACGCGGTCGAACTACCACCGCGGTCATGCGATCGACGACGCCGACCGCTACGGGCCGGCGCTTCCGGCGGTGATCGAGCTAATGGAGCGCGTCGAGGCGTTTTTCGAGCGACAACCGATCGACGCCGGCTAACTACGTTGCTCGCGCCGCGAGACGTCGGGTCGTGGGTTACAAGGAGCAGCTGCCTCGCAGAGTCGACTCAAAGCGGCATAGATCCGATCTGATCCTTCGAGACCGGGATGCGCGGCGAGACACCACTCGCTTCGGTGCCCCGGCGCGCACCCCTGCAACAGACTGAGCAGCTGATCTCACTTTTGCGTTGATCGAGAAGGCGTCTCGCCTGTTTCACGGACGACCTGCGCCGCTTCCACCGCCAGCGTCACGGTATTCGGAGGTCATGGACGGACGCGGCGCTCGCGAGGTCACCAGTCGTCGCCGTCGCGGTGTCGAGCGGCGTGACCATCGCCCAGTGATGCCCAACCGGACAACGTTGATACCTCTTTCCACCCAGGCGTACAGCCTTGAGCGAGCCGAGCGGCACCCAAATCGTTGTAAAGAGGTGACCCGCCGAACAGCGGACCGGACGGTCGAAGCGCGCGAACATCGTTCCTCCTCGTTGGAGCCCTGAAGAAGCGTAAGTCACCAGGAGCAAGCCGAGGGTGACGATTCGCCGCCCCGTAGTACTCCTCAAGTGGAGGCTCGCCGAAGGAAACCCCTCTTGGTGTCGATGACGGCGTTCGGCTCCTGCCGTACCGTTCATCTAGTCGGACAACCCGTGTGCAGAGCGCTCGCCCTGCCCCGAAGAGGAGCATCATGACCCCGATCGCTAGCGTCGTTATTGCCGTTGTCGCCGGTCTGCTGGTGAAGAATTCCCGCCGAGCCGCAACCGTTCTCCTGCCGTGGCTTGTCGTTTTGTCGTACCAGAGTTGATACATCGCCTCGGGACGAGCCGTTAGCCCGCCGAGTACCGTCACAGACTTCCCGTCGGCCATTGGCTACTGGTTGGTTCAGGCGATCATTTTGGCGCCGGCACTCGGCATCGCCGCCCAACTCGGGGCATCCAGATCGCGTCTCGAGATCAGCGCAATCGGCGTCGGTGCGCGCCGGGAATGGATTGCGTTGGCACTCGGCCTGGGCAGTGCCGTCCTCAGCATTCCTCTCGGATTCGTCTGGCTCAGGCAACAAGGTGGCACGGTGTTCGTTACCCACCACAGCAGCGAGGGGAGCCCGCCAGCGATCGGCGCTATTGGACTCCTGTTATCATTCGTGACCTGCGCAGGTCTCGGTGCAGCAACACTCCGACGACGGCGTCTCGCCAAGTCCGGGATGCTTGCCAATGCGAGGCGGGGCTCAGCAACTACGGTCGCCCACCGATAAGACGGCATCGAACTCCGGTCTCACACGATCCGCGACTCGGCGGCGGCTGCATCCCTGACGCTGGCAGCGGCTCAGATAATGATTCGAGCGTGCAACGGGTCTCGGTGATCGCATCCGCGGGGTCGGGAAAGTCGACCATGGGGCGACTGCTCGCGACGAAGCTAGACGTGCCCTTCGTCGAGCTTGACGCGATATTTCACCAGCCCCAATGGGCTGAGTTGCCGATTCAAGAGTTCCGCCGACGCGTTGCGGAAATCACCGCCTTTGACGCATGGGTCATCGATGGCAACTACTCAGGGGTGCGCGATCTTGTTTGGCAACGAGCTGAGGTCATCGCCTGGCTAGATCTGCCACGTCGAACGCTCATGTCGCGAGTCGTTAGGCGAACGATTCGCCGTGCGTTGACGAGGGAGCGGCTCTGGAACGGCAACACCGAGCCGCTCACCAACTCGGTGGGAACCAGCAAAGAACATCATTCGATGGACCTGGGTGATGTATCCCGAATACCAGGAGCGGTACTCCAACGCCGCGGCGGACTGCGAGAACGCACGCCTTGAGTTCCGTCGTCTACGAAGCATGAAGGAGATCGACGAGTTCATGTCACGTCCGACACGCTGAACAGGTTACAAAGTACCTGGACGTCGTCGCCACTCAACGATCAACCGCGACGACACCATCAGTCCCCCACCCTCGTTGGCCGGCCGGCTGGGCGCGAGCGGTCTCACGGCACTACCGAGGCAATGGCATCGCAGCCGTGGTCAACCCCCTGGCTCTCACGTATGGCACGATTTTGGACATGACCTCCGAAGCGCCGACCTCGCGGCACCTACGAGACCTCGCGGAGCTGCGCCGCGTCCGCGATCGGATCGATCGGGAGTATGCACAGCCGCTCGACGTCGAGGCGCTCGCCCGCGGTGCCAACATGTCGGCCGGCCATCTCAGCCGCCAATTCCGGATCGCCTTTGGTGAGTCGCCGTACAGCTATTTGATGACGCGGCGCATAGAGCGCGCCATGGCGCTGCTTCGTCGGGGCGACCTCAGCATCACCGAAGTCTGCTTCGCAGTCGGCTGCTCGTCGCTCGGCACCTTCAGCACCCGTTTCAGCGAACTCGTCGGAACACCGCCAAGCAGCTACCGGCGTTACGCGGCAGGCTCGATGGTCGGGATGCCCCCGTGCATCGCGAAACAGGTCACCAGACCGATCAGGAATCGAGAAGCGGGCAAAAAGGAGCTACACCTAGCATGACCGCCATGGACCTCTCGATTCACTACAGCTTCCTGCCACAGACCGACCCAGACGCCTCCGTGGCCTTCTATCGCGACACCCTCGACTTCGAGGTTCGAAACGACGTCGGCTACGGCGGCATGCGCTGGATCACGGTTGGCCCCGCTGACCAACCTGGCATGTCCATCGTGCTCGAGCCGCCAGCCGCCGACCCAAGCGTCACCGACGAGGAGCGGCGGACCATCGCAGAGATGATGGCCAAGGGCAGCTACGCGCGGATCACGCTTGCCACCTCCGACCTCGATGGCGTCTTCGAGCGACTACAAGCAAGCGGCGCCGAAGCCGTGCAGGAGCCGACGGCTCAGCCCTACGGCGTTCGCGACTGCGCCTTTCGCGACCCCTCCGGCAATCTGATCCGAATAAACGAGCTCTCCTGAGCCGTTCGTCGAGGGCGGCCGTGACGGGGAAGAAGGCGCAACAGCCTGGGCGAGGGCTCGCAGAAAGCCACGATCTGATCCGGGTTCATGGCGCTCGCGAGAACAACCTGAAAGACGTCAGCATCGAGATCCCGAAGCGGCAGTTGACGGCGTTCACCGGCGTCTCCGGCTCGGGCAAGAGCTCACTCGTGTTCGGCACGATCGCCGCGGAGTCCCAGCGGCTTATCAACGAGACCTACAGCGCTTTCGTGCAGGGATTCATGCCGACGCTCGCACGGCCCGACGTCGATGTGCTCGAAGGACTGACGACCGCGATCATCATCGACCAGGAGCGGATCGGCACCAACACGCGATCCACCGTTGGCACTGCCACCGACGCCAATGCCTTGTTGCGGATCCTGTTCAGCAGACTCGGAAAGCCGCACATCGGCTCGCCGAACGCATTCTCATTCAATGTCCCGTCGGTACGCGCGAGCGGCACGATCACTGTCGAACGCGGTGGCGGCAAGACCGTTCGGAAGAGCTTCTCCCGCGCCGGCGGCATGTGCCCGCGCTGCGAAGGCTTGGGGATGGTCTCCGATTTCGACCTCACCCAGCTCTTCGATGACGCCAAGTCGGTCGCGGACGGGGCGATTACCGCACCTGGCTACAGCATGGACGGCTGGAATGGGCGGATCTTGATGGGATCGGGCTTCTTCGACCCCCACAAGCCGATCCGTGACTTCACCAACACGGAGCTTCGCGACTTCCTCCACCACGAGCCCGCGAGAATCAAGGTCAACGGCGTCAACCTCACCTACGAGGGCCTGATCCCGCGACTGCAGTCGACGGTACTCTCAAAGGACCGCGAGTCGATGCAGCCACATATTCGCGAGTTCGTGGAGCGGGCGGTGACCTTCACCGATTGCCCCGACTGCGATGGCACCCGGCTGAGCGAGGTGGCCAGGTCATCGCGAATCGACGGACTCAATATCGCCGACGCCTGCGCGATGCAGATCAGCGATCTCGCCGAATGGGTACGAGGCGTCGACGAGCCATCGGTGGCGCCGCTCCTTACGACATTGCAACAGACGCTCGATTCGTTCGCGGACATCGGACTCGGCTACCTCTCACTCGACCGAGCCTCAGGGACGTTGTCAGGTGGCGAGGCCCAGCGCGTAAAGATGATCCGCCACCTCGGCTCCTCGCTCACCGACGTCACCTACGTTTTCGACGAGCCGACAATCGGTCTCCATCCCCACGACATCCAGCGGATGAACGAGCTGCTGCTGCAGCTGCGAGACAAGGGCAACACGGTGCTCGTCATCGAGCACAAGCCGGAGATGATCGAGATCGCCGACCACGTCGTCGATCTCGGACCAGGTGCAGGTTCGGCGGGCGGAGCCGTCTGCTTCGAAGGCACCGTCGTAGGGCTACGCGCGAGCGGCACGCTCACCGGTCGCCACCTCGACGATCGGGCCACGATCAAAGAAGCCGTGCGGACTCCCACCGGTTCGCTCGAGATCCGCGGCGCGAACACGCATAACCTGCGCGAGCTCGACGTCGACGTCCCGCTCGGAGTCCTTGTCGTCGTCACCGGCGTCGCCGGCTCCGGCAAGAGTTCACTCGTGCACGGGTCGATCCCCGCCGGCGCTGGCGTGGTCTCGATCGACCACGCCGCAATCCGTGGCTCGCGACGGAGCAATCCGGCAACCTACACCGGACTGCTCGAGCCGGTACGCAAGGCGTTTGCGAAGGCCAACGGCGTGAAGCCGGCGTTGTTCAGCGCCAACTCCGAGGGCGCCTGCCCTACCTGCAACGGGGCCGGGGTGATCTACACCGATTTGGCGATGATGGCCGGCGTGGCGACGACGTGTGAGGACTGCGACGGGAAACGCTTCGACGCCTCAGTGCTGGACTACCACCTCGGGGGACTAGACATCAGCGAGGTGCTCGCGATGTCGGTGACCGACGCAGCCAAGTTCTTCGACACCGGCGAGGCGCTCGTCCCCGCCGCACATGCGATTCTCGAACGACTCAACGACGTAGGGCTCGGTTACTTGAGTCTCGGCCAACCGCTCACGACGTTGTCGGGTGGCGAGCGCCAGCGGCTGAAGCTCGCTTCCCATATGGCCGAGAGGGGCGGCATCTACGTCCTCGACGAACCCACCAGCGGCCTCCATCTCGCCGACGTCGAGCAGCTGCTCGGTCTGCTCGACCGGCTCGTCGACTCCGGCAAATCGGTCATCGTTATCGAGCACCACCAGGCGGTCATGGCGCACGCAGATTGGATCATCGACCTCGGCCCGGGCGCCGGCCACGACGGGGGTCGACTCGTCTTCGAGGGCACACCCGCCGAGCTCGTCGCCACACACTCCACGCTCACAGGAAAACACCTCGCCGTCTACGTCGGCAGTCTGACCGATAGCCAGCAGGGGCCTCACGCGAAAGACGCCTGATGGCCTCAGATCGCGAGCGCGGCTACATCCATGTGCCCTCATCTATCTGGCAGCGTCAGCTCGGCGATTTTCTGTTCCGCGAGTGCGATTACATCTCCGCAGGCAATCAACCTCCGGGGCGATCGGTCCTCGGTACGGCAACCGCCCAACGGAGACAACCGCCTGGCCTGGCTCGAGTGCAGCCTTGCCGAGCAGCGGGCCGATGCTGGCGCCGGTCACGAACAGACGCCACTCGGATTCTTCGCGTCCCCTACCGGCGATACTCGTCGTCGGTCACGAGTTCCATCCAGTCAGTCTCTACCATGCCCTCGTCGACGCCCTCAGTAATAGACAGGTGCACCATGAAGTGCTCGGGTGCCGCACCGTGCCAATGCACTTCGTCAGGAGGCGTGAAGATCACGTTCCCCGGGGTCATCTCGATGATCTCAGCGCCTCGCGTTTGCACGAGACCTCGCCCTTCGACAACGTAGAGCGATTGGCCCTTGGCGTGTGAATGCCACGCGGTCCGCGCGCCCGGAGTGAAATGAATAGCACTCACGCGTACCCGCGATGGCTCCTCGCCTCTCGCAATGACGTCGAGCCACACATCGCCGGTGAACCGGTCCGCTGGGCCTTTGGTTGTCGGTTGCTTTGGTCGAATCTCCATTCGCCACTGCTCCTTTTCAATCGCGTGTCGCGAGCAACCCACCCGCGTCCCAAGTGGCTGGTCTCGACCGTCGATGTGGCGGTCGACCCGCGATCACCGCGACGGCGCTCGTTCAGCTCGTCGCAGGTGTCCGCTTGTGGTGGAGGCCCTTGGTCCGTGCCCCGCCTTCGATCGCAACATCGATCTCTGGATGGTCAACGAACGATGGCAGGAGACTCTGGATGTATTCGAGCCAGTCGGCGTCCTCTGGTATGTACACGCCTCCTGAGCGCACGCCGAAGATCTCGGGCTGATCCACCCCTGGAGGAGCTGTAGCGTCCTTTTCGAATGCCAACGCTGCATCGATCAGGCGACGACGAGTCCGAATGATCATCATGTCCGAGGTGCCAAGGTGTTCGATGGTTCGATCGAGCACCGGTCCCATGGAAACCTGTACAGCGGTGTCCTCCGGCACTGCCCCACCAGCGATGCCGGTGTAGCTGCCGAGCTCACGCTGCTCTTCGCGGTCGATGAAGTAGTCGTTCTCGAAGTTCTGCTTCATGCGGTAACGGCCGTACCAGTCGGTGGTGTTCGGCAGGTACTCAAAGCCACTGTCGCGGAAGTCGCCGAACTCCGAACGCTCAGCTGGCCGTTGCCTGCCACCACCCATTGTCTGGTCTGTGGCCGCCCGCACGTTAAAGACCATCGTGTGCGTATCGTCCATCGGTACCCAGGCAGTGTTCATGATCTTCTTGCCGAGCACACCTGGCCCCGGGCTGGTCCAGAACGGGAAGAGGAACAGGCCGATTCGCCAGTAGTTCTGGCCGTCCCCAGCAGGACGATAGCCGCCGTAGATCGCGCCGTAGTCGGTATCGACCGACGCGAACCGTGCCGCGCGGTGGACCGTGACGTAGTAGTTGAAGGTGCCTTCGTTGAAGTATTCGGGCTCCTGTTCGCCGCCGTGGAGGAACGCCGAGTGCACCGTGTCGATGTCGCCTTCAAGCGCTTGGAGCCAGTTGACCGGACGCATGTACATCGAGGCGTTGCACTGCCCCTCAGGAAGGAGCGTTGCTTCGATGCCGGGCATCTCCGGCGGAGTTTCCCGGCTGCCCATGTAGGCCCAGACGATGCCGGCGCGCTCCTGGCAGGGATAAGCCGTCGCCTTGATCCGGTTCTTGAAGTTCGACTCGGCCGGCTCGTTCGGCATATCGACACAGTTGCCCAAGGTGTCGAACTTCCAGCCGTGGTAGACGCAGCGGATCCCGTTCTCCTCGTTTCTGCCGAAGAACAGGCTCGCCCCGCGGTGCGTACAGAGGTTGGCGATCAGTCCGACCGTGCCGGATGTGTCGCGAAAGCCGATCAGTTGCTCGCCAAACAGCATCACTCGCACAGGGTCACAGTCCGGATTCGGGAGCTCTTGGGAGAGCATCGCCGGTACCCAGTACTCCCGAAGCATCGTACCCATCAGTGTTCCGGGCCCAATCTTCGTGATCAGCTCGTTTTCCTCTTGCGCCAGCATCAATACCCCCAAGTTGAAAAGAGACGTGCAGATTCTTCCTTCTCGACACTGTACTAACGACTAGCCACGAACATCCAGATCAGGGCCGAGGCGGTCCCAGTCGCAAACCAGCGGGTAGCACTCCCTGGGTCTCGCTTCGAGCGCCACTGACGGAAGTTCTCGTTTCCAAAACTGTACAGGTACTGTTCTCCAGTCCGACCTGGTAGCGCTACACAAATGGAAAGCGAGTGGGGACCCATGACATACACGCCCAACATCGACGTCGACGCCGTCCTCGGCATCGACGTTCACGTGCACGCGGGGCGTTCGGCCCATGCACCGAGCCCGGACGGCGCCGCCCAGCAGGGCCCAGGCGGAACGTTGGCCGAAATGACCGCGCGAAGTGGCGCTGCAGGACAGACGTTGGACGAGACCGCTGCGTGGTACCGGGAGCGCAACATCGCATGCTGCATCTGGGGTGGTGACCCGCACGCGAGCGGTGGCTTCAACGAG
>DATCDR010000064.1:0-3790 GCA_036510575.1 Acidimicrobiales bacterium
AAAGCGGTGCCGAACGGGGATGGGAGCTACGCCCGAAACGGGAAGCAGGCCAAGGCAGGCCTCGACCGCGCGATTCTCGACGTCGCACCAGGTGAGTTCCGCCGCCAGATCACCTACAAGCTCGCCTGGCACGGCGGTCAATTGATCGTCGCCGACAGGTTCTTTCCCTCATCGAGACTCTGTTCATCCTGCGGTGCAGTCAAAACCAAGCTGTCGCGCTCGGAACGGACCTATCGCTGTAGCTGCGGCCTCGTCATCGATCGAGACCTCAACGCAGCGCGCAATCTAGAAGCTTTAGTAAGTAACGTCGCCGGCGGGAGGTCGGAGACGCAAAACGGGCGTGGAGGCGAACACCGACTGGATCCTCAGTCATCGCCGATGAAGCGCCAAGGCGGCAGCGGGCAACCGCATAGGACCGCCCTGGTGGGCTCGAAGTGACCCCAGCTCGGTCGCGCGCTTGCTAGCTGAACCGGACCGCGATCGCCGAACCTGGGCGGGCGTCTGCAAGGGGGCCCTCGAGCTTGTCGACCGAGAGCAGAACCTCGGCCGCCGACCCTCCTACGGCGAGGAGCCTCGCCGTAGATTTCACGCCCGGCTCTCTTGGCGCACCCACCTCGACTACGTAGCGACCAGCCGGAGGCAGCGCGAACGCTCCCGGCACCACGACACCGCGTCGGTCAGGAACGAGCGAGCCACGTACCTCGTGTGGGCGCCCGAGCAGGCGCGCCGCCTCGGAGAGCTCACCAGCGGCCACGAACTCACGAATCTGTGACGAGGAGACAACGCGGTTCGTCGTCTCGTCTAAGAGGAGCTCGACCCCGTGCGCGCTGTAGCCGAACCGAGGGGCAAGGCGCTCGAGGAGTTCGATGTCGCCCATCGCCTTGTTTCCGAAGCGGAAGTTCGCGCCGACGTAGATCGAAGCCGCGCCGAGCTCGCCGACGACGTAGCCCTCGATGAAGGACTCCGCGGACTCCGCTGCTCGCTCGAGGTCAAAGTGCAGCACGCGAAGCGCGTCGACCTTCGTCGCCTCGAGCAGCTCGAGGCGGTGCTCGAGGCCAGTAAGGAGCTTGAGGGTCGCCGACGGGTGCAACACCTCGGCAGGGAGGCGGTCGAAGGTCACGACGACAACCGGCAGCCCGACGTCGCGGGCCTCGGTGAGTGCCTCGGCGATCAGTCGCTGATGGCCGAGATGCACGCCGTCGTAGGTACCGATCGTCACGATCGACGTCCCTCGGCTTGGTCGATCCGCCCCTGCTTGGCTCATTAGCAGGCGACCTTAACCATCTCCGAGTATTACCCCGCGGGTCGGATTCATCGCTCGGTCGCTTGCCGCGCCGCGGTTGAACTCCCACCGGTTGGGGCAACGGCGTAGACGATGATCGGCTTCACCCTCGAATCATCGACGCGCTCATAGACCGCGACGAGCTCGCCAGTTGGATCAAGGAGCACGAATGGACCGGTGCCCGAGGCATCGATCACCTCGGCGTCGAGCACCCTGCCATGGAGAACGAACTCCAGCACCTCGCCGGCGACTTCCCTTTGCGAAAGAGACGCAAGCAACCCGACCGAGGGCTGCAGGTCCTCTGCTACAACCAGGCGGGCGTCAACGGCGTGGGCGAGATCGAAGGCACCCACTCGCGTGCGCCGAAGGCCGCGCAGATGCGCACCGCCGCCAAGCGATGTTCCGAGGTCGGCAACGAGCGAACGAACGTAGGTGCCTGAGCTGCACTCGATCACGAATTCAAAGACTCCACGCTCAGCCGTTTGCTCGACGTCGAAGCGACCAACTTCTACTTTGCGCGGCGCTCGCTCAACCTCCTCACCTGCTCGGGCAAGCTCATAGAGGCGGACGCCGTCAACCTTGATCGCCGAGACCATCGGCGGAATCTGCTCGCCGTGCCCGAGAAACGAGGCGGCAGCGCCTTGCACGTCAGAGACGGTGACATGACCCATCTCAAAGGTGCCGGTTACCTCACCACTCGAGTCGAGCGTCGAGGTCGCGACGCCTAAGACGATGATCCCGCGGTACTCCTTGTCGGCCCCGACGATAAAACGCATCAGCCGTGTAGCGCGTCCGACAGCGACGACGAGGACGCCAGTCGCGTCGGGGTCGAGCGTGCCGGCATGGCCAACTCTTCGCTCGCCGAGGCGTCGTCGAAGTATGCCGATGACGTCGTGGGACGTCATGCCCGCTTGCTTATCAACGACGAGGAATCCGTCGAGACCGCTAGCGCTTCGCGAGCGTCGCGGCACTGCTAGGAGGACTCACCGCGGCGGCGCGATCGAAGGATGGCGGCTTCGATACGATTCCCAGCTGCTACTGCAGGATCGGCAAGGAATCGAAGCGTCGGCGTCCTACGGATCCGAACCTCCTCGCCGAGTGCGCTCTGCAGCCCCCGGCGATGCTCTTCGAGCGCAAGGGCTAGCTCCTCAGAGAGCGAGGAGAAGTAGACCGTCGCGAGCTTCAGGTCAGGCGAGCAGTCAACGCCGGTGATCGTCGCGATGCCGAGGCGCTCATCGACGTCGGCGTCGCGCGCCAACTGCTCGGCAAGCACCTCGTGCAACAGCGCGTTCACGCGCGCCATTCTCGGATACGGGCGCTGCGCTCCCCTACGTCGTTCTTGTTCCATTACCTCGTGACCCCAATCGCCACGACGCCGAAGACGGCCTGTCGCAACTAGGTACGCGGGACCTCTCGCTCGTCGTAGGTCTCGATGATGTCGCCTGGGTGCAGATCCTGGAAGTCGGTGAGGCCGATGCCGCACTCGAAGCCCGCAGCCACCTCTCTCGCGTCGTCCTTGAACCTTCGGAGCGAACTGATCGCGCCCTTCCAGATGACGACACCGTCGCGGAGGAAGCGGACCTTCGATCCTCGCGTGATCACGCCGTTTTGCACGTAGCAGCCGGCGATCGCGCCGACTCGCGGCACACGGAAGATCTCGCGGACCTCGGCGTCGCCCGTGACGACCTCTTCGATCGTCGGGGCGAGCATGCCGAGCATGGCAGCCTCGATGTCTTCGATCAGCTTGTAGATGATCTCGTAGGTACGGATCTCGACGCCGTTCGCCGCCGCCATCTCGCGCGCACCTCTACCTGGACGCACGTTAAAGCCAAGGATCGTCGCCTTGGAAGCAACGGCAAGCTGGACGTCGTTCTCGGTAATACCGCCAACACCGCGCTGGACGAATGCAATCTTCACGTCGTCGCGTTCGAGCCGCTTCAAGCTGTCGGTAACCGCCTCGAGGGATCCCTGGACGTCGGCCTTCAACACCAATGTCAATGTCGCGGTCTCGCCACGTTGGATCTGCTCGAAGATGTCCTCGAGTTTGGCTCCAGAACCTTGCGCGAATCCGCCCTGTGCGTAGCCCGCGAAGCGCATCCGCTGCTCGCGTGCCTCGCCAATGGTTCGCGCATCGGCTAGGTCCGCGGTCTGGCGGAAGTCGTCACCTGCACTTGCTGGCTCGGAGAGCCCGAGTACCTGCACCGGCATCGAGGGCAGTGCCTCTTTTACCTGGTCACCCTTGTCGTCGATGAGTGCCTTGACCCTGCCCCACGCCGCACCGGCGACGATCGGGTCACCGACGCGGAGCGTCCCTGACTGGACGAGGATCGTCGCTACTGGGCCTCGACCGACGTCGAGGTTCGCCTCGAGCACGGTGCCTCTCGCTGGGCCCTCGGGGCTCGCGCGCAACTCGAGGATCTCAGAGAGCGCGGCGAGGTGTTCGAGCAGCTCATCGATGCCGAAGCCCTGCAGCGCGGAGACCTCGACCGTGATCGTGTCGCCGCCCCA
>DATCDR010000065.1:0-9946 GCA_036510575.1 Acidimicrobiales bacterium
GACGCCTGCCAAGTTGATCCCGTGCTGATGCACGGATCTCCCGATCGCGACGAACACCAGCACCGCGACGCCGTCCAGGCCGAAGGCGAGGCGCTTCATCTACTCGTCGCGCCGTCTTCGCTGCGCTACCAGCTTGGCCAACCGCTCGGCAGGTCGCCACTCGGCGAGTTCTGGAGCACGCCGCCCGGTGCTCCCAGTGAGGTCAGCAGCTGCGAAAAGTTGTTCCCGAAGGCGGTGGTGTTGCTGCCGTAGTACTGCCCGTAGACGGCGGCCATCGTGTCGCCGTCAGCCGAGGGCTGCGCCCACCCCGTCTCGATGCCGTACGGGCCCCCGTACATCGAACCGAGCTCGGTGTTCCTGGTGACGCTCTGTCCGATCTGGACTTCGGGGTTGAGGTCTTCGGCGACGTAGACGACGAGACCGCTCGCCGGGCCGTCGGTGAGGCGGTAGCAGATGAAGGTGCCACCCGGCCATCCTCCGTTTACGACACTCAGCACTTCGCCGTCGCCGAGTGCGTAGACCGGACCGAATCCGTCGAAGTCGACGCCTTGGTCGATTCGGTTCGGCGACAATCCTCGGACGGCGCGAAGTGGGTTCGCATAGTGCCCCGCGCTTCCGACGACGACGCTGGTGTTCGTCGGTGGTGGGGCGGCCTGCTGTGCCGCCTCTACGGCAAGTACGTGCTCAGCGGCCTGTGCGGCCTGTGCCGCGCGAGCTGCGTTGGCGCTGTCGATGAGTGCAAGCTCATTCGAGTCCAGGCCGCGGAGCGTGTCCTCGTCGCTGTTGATCGCCGCCTGTACTTGGTCACGCGAGCTTGAAAGCGCATGCAGCGTGACGAGCGTGGCCGCCTGTTTGCTCTTTAGCAACTCCGCGGTCTGGGTTGTGGCGTACTGATCTTGAACATAGGTCGCGACGGCTGAGTTCAAGGTGCCGCTCGCGACCCCGAGGTAGGTCTCGCGCGCCGGCAGAGCGGACGCACTCGCGGAGTTGAAGAAGGCACCTAGCGACGATGAGTTGCCAGCGGCTGCATTGATGTAGGCGTCGACCGCGGCACTTCTCAACTTCGACGACGCACGCGCTTGGGCTGCGCTCTCTACCTTAAGGAGTGCCCCCTCATGCTTGATCGCGGCGTTTAGCCCTGCGAGCCGTCCGTCGACCACATCGTAGGAAGCGACGAGACCTTGGACCTTCGAGCCCTCCCCGGCAATGATCGCCTCGAGGGCGCGGATCTTCATCCGGTCGGTTCCGACCGAGGTGGACGCGCCCACTCCCGCGACGAATACCACTGCGAACATCGGCGCGAGCATGCTGATCCCGGCAGCCATCCGCGCCCATTTCGGCGGCGACAACGACCACCCGGCAGCGTTCACCGCCTCGTCGTCGAGTTGCCCGCGAAATGGGCGCGCGCGTGCCGCTCCGCCGTGGATCGCGCCTGGCATAGCCTTACACGATAACCATCGCGCCTGGTCATAAGCGAGAGCCGCCCGGAATCGAGGCGAAGCGGTCGCGATCGTCGTCCTCGCGTCCGCCCGCCGAAGCTCGGCGCGGGAGGTGATTGCCGAAGTACGCCCCCGCCGCGTCAGCCCCGCGGGCCTTCGAAGGTGTCGGGATCGGGTCCGAAACGCTGGCCCCGGTCGAGTCCGTCGATCTGATGGATCTCGACGTCACTCAGCTCGAAGTCGAAGATTTCGAAGTTCTCGCGCATCCTCGCTGGCGACATCGACTTCGGGAAGATGATGCTCCCGCGCTGGATGTGCCACCGGAGTGTCACCTGGGCAGCGCTCTTTTCATGCAACTCACCGATTCGAACGAGTGCCTCGTCGTTCAGCACTGCACCGCGAGCGATTGGCGACCAGGCTTCGGTGGCGATGCCATGAGCTTCGTCGAACGCGACAAGCTCTGCTTGGGTGAGGTAGGGATGCGCTTCGATCTGGTTGACCGCAGGCACGATGTCGCACTCGTCGAAAATCCGTTGGAGATGCGCGACCTGGAAGTTCGAGACACCGACCGCTCGAACTCGGCCGTCGGCAAGGATCTTCTCGAAGGCCTTCCAGGGCTCGACATAGTCTCGGACCGTCGGAAGAGGCCAGTGAATGAGAAACAGATCGAGCACATCGAGGTTGAGTGCCGCGAGCGTTACATCGATCCCCTCGAGCGCCTGGTCGTAGTCGAGCGCGCTGCTCGCCAACTTGCTCGTCACGAAGAACTCCGAGCGGTCGATTCCCGACTCGGCGACCGCCTGGCCCACCTCGCGCTCGTTTCGGTATCCCTGCGCGGTGTCGATGTGGCGGTAACCGATCTCGAAGGCTGCCGAGAGCGTCTCGACGGTCGACTCCGGCGGGACCTGGAAGACGCCAAAGCCGAGCTGGGGGATCTCGACGCCGTTGTTCAGCGTGACGGAGGGGACTGCGGTCATTTCATGTGCTCCTAGGCGAGTTCGCGTTCGATGACCGGATCACTCTATTGATCGACGCTGGTCGCGGCGAATGCGTTCGTCGACGCCTTGGTTACGTTCCTTGGATGACCGACGGCGAGCGACTATGCGAGTGTCCCAGTTACGTGGCGAGCTTGACGAGGCTCATCGGGTGACAACCCCGAAGCTCTGAGCCGCTGCAGCGTGCCGGGCGCTGTAGCGTCGAATCGGACGACGGTTCGAGCTTCGGTAACAGAGCCGGGTTTGGCACGCCGAAGCGTTCGAGGGGGTTGAGATCTCGAAGCTGACGCTTGACCTGCACGACATCTTCAACCGCGGTGATGACATCGATCGAGCGCTACGCGCGGTCTTGGCCGAGGCGACGAGGATCAAAGCCTCGAGTGTGGAGATCATCCCCGGGAAGGGGAGTGGTCAGTTGAAAAAACGCGTGATTCGCTTCCTCGAGCAACCTGACATCAAGCCCCTTTACCACCGGATTGAAAAGGACTCGAAGAACTATGGCCGGCTCTTCGTGCACTTTCGCTGGAAGTGATCGATCCTCCGCGAGCGAGTAGGCGCACGTCGATACCAGAGGTTCGGGCCGAGGAGTTACAGCCGAGTCAGCTGCCGAGATGGGGCGATCTTTAGAATCGCCCGTTCGCTTTGGATCTCAGCTCCGTAGGGGTGGCCGACGTACTTCTCTGACAGCGCGTCGATGTGCGCGCGCGCTTCGTCGCCGCGCACGATTTCGACCACCGTTCCGCGCACCTCGGCATAGCTGTACGGGTTGTCGGCCACGATGATGGTCACCGTCGCTCGCGCATCACGCTCGATGTTCTTGAACTTCTGGCGATGCACCTCGGTGTTGATCAGGATGTGGTCGTCGTCGGCGTCGACCCACATGACCTGGCTCTGCGGCTGGCCGTCAGGCATGAGCGTGGTCAGTACCGCGTAGTTCTTGGCCTTCGCGAGTGCCTTGATGTCGTCTTGGATCACCTCTCTACCGTAACGAGTCGCCAAGCAACGTGCCTGAGTACGTACGAGAAAAAAAGCTGGAAGAATTCCCGATTCTCTGGTGTTATAGAGGGCATGACTGCACGAGCGACTTGGAATGGCACGCTGGTTGCCGAGAGCGACGACACGATCATCGTGGAGGGGAATCACTACTTCCCACCCGCTTCGATCAATCGCGACCTCCTCACGGACAGTGCCACACACACGATGTGCTCCTGGAAGGGTCAGGCAAGCTACTACAGCCTGGTCGTCGACGGGGACACGAACACTGACGCTGTCTGGTTCTACCCTGAGCCCTACGACGTGGCGAACGTCATCAAGGACTACGTCGCCTTCTGGCGTGGCGTCGAGGTGAGCGCCGATGACACGGACGGGACGCCAGGGCCGAACCCTCCTGGGCGGTAGTTCTCGCCGAGCAGCTTGGAGCACCAACTTGTGAGCCCAGGTTGTGTCGCGCCTGAGGTGCCCCTCGGACCTGCTATCACGGTGCGGTGGACATACGCATTTTTACCGAACCGATGCAGGGCGCGACCTGCGACGAGCAACTCGCGCTCGCAAAGGCCACCGAGGCCGCCGGCCTCGATGGGTTCTTCCGCTCAGATCACTATCTCGCGATAGGCGACAGCAAGCGGGCGGCGGCGGGAATCGGGCCGACCGATGCATGGATAACGCTCGCTGGTCTCGCGCGTGAGACATCGCGGATTCGACTCGGGACGCTGCTTACCGCGGGAGCATTCCGTCATCCAGGCGCGCTTGCGATCGCCGTGCACAAGTTGACGTGATGAGCGGCGGTCGAATCGAGTTCGGGCTCGGTGCGGGCTGGTATGAACAAGAGCATCTCGCATACGGAATTCCCTTTCCCACGAATGTGGCCGAACGCCTCGCCCGCCTCGCCGAGCAGTTCGAGGTCATCACCGGGATGTGGACGACCCCCGTCGGGTCGACGTTCTCCTATGCAGGGAAGTACTACGAGCTAGGCGAAGGCCCAGCACTTCCAAAGCCCCTCCAGCAACCGACCCCGCCGCTGATCGTCGGGGGCCGTGGGCTGAAGAAGACCCCGGCGCTCGCGGCGCGATTCGCCGCAGAGTGGAACGTGGCGTTCTAGACGGTTGACGCGATGCGCGAGGTTCTGACTGCCGCCGAGGTCGCCTGCAACGAGGTAGGACGCGACCCTGCCACGCTTTGTTCTTCGATCGCGCTCGCAACCGTCATCGGCGAAAGCGAGGCTCAGATCGAACGACGCGCGGTCGCCATCGAACGGGACCCGGTGGAGCTGAAGGCCTCGGGTCTGTACGGCACGCCAGAGGAGATCGCGGCTCGACTCGCGGAATATGCCGAGCTTGGCATCTCACGGGTTTACCTGCAGTTGCTTGACATCACCGATCTCGAGCAGGTGGAGCTGATCGGCAGGGAGCTCGCTCCGCTGATCTCGGAGCTCTAGCCGGCGAAGAGATCTAGCTGTCCTGGTGTTGCTCGCCGGGCAGCTTGAAAAGGTTCGTTCGGTAGTGTGCGAGTTCGGCCACGCTCTCGCGAATGTCCTCGAGGGCGCGGTGGTTGCCCTCCTTCTTCGGTGCGTTGCCATAGACCGCGGGCGACCACCGCTTGGCGAGCTCTTTGATCGTCGACACGTCGATCGAGCGATAGTGGAGTGCGTTCTCGAGTTCCGGCAGGTGCTTGACGAGGAACCGGCGGTCCATGCCGATCGAGTTGCCGCAGAGCGGAACCTTCTTCGAGTCGGTCACTGCGCCACGTATGAACTCGAGCGTCTGTGCTCCCGCCTCTTCGACCGTCAGTGTCGAGGCCTTTATCATTTCGAGCAGCCCTGAGCTCGTGTGCATCTTGACGACGACCTCGTCCATCTCGGCCAGCTGTGCGTCGGTAGCTCCGATTACGAGATCGGGACCCTCGGCGACGATGTCGAGCTCGTCGTTGGTGACGAGCGTCGCGATCTCGACGATGACGTGGCGGTCAGGGTCCAGCCCGGTCATCTCGAGATCCATCCAGATCAGCACGTGGCGATGCTAATGGGTCACCAGCGCGAAGCGCGGGCCCGCGCAACAGGTAGCGTTCGCTCGTGCCGGTGATTCGCCTCGTCTCGCTTGATCCAGATCTAGAGCTCCCTTCATATGCCCACCCCGGTGATGCAGGTGCCGATCTGGTGGCGACTGCAGATGTGAAACTCGCCCCGGGCGGCGGCCGCGCGCGTATCGGCACCGGAGTGGCCATCGAGCTTCCCGAGGGACACTGCGCGATGGTTCTTCCGAGGAGCGGACTGGCCGCAAATCACGGCGTCACCTGCCTCAACGCACCTGGTTTGATCGACAGCGGCTACCGCGGCGAGATACAGGTCATCCTCGTGAACTCCGACCCCAACGACGCTTACCTCGTGCGTCGGGGGGACCGAATAGCTCAACTTGTCGTTCTCGAAGCGAGACAGGCCATCTTCGTGGTTGGGGAGGACCTCTCGGAGTCCGCGCGGGGTGATGGCGGATTCGGACATAGCGGCAGGTAGGAGAGCCGACTTCATGCACCGGCACTCGAGAACGTCGAGCGCAGCCAGGTGACGACAACGGGCATAGCTCAGTATCCGTTCACCGAGCTGCAACTGACTACTAGCCAATCGTGCGCCCAACCACGTTCCGAGTAAGGTTTACCAGCACACGCGGACGTGGCTCAGTGGTAGAGCATCACCTTGCCAAGGTGAGGGTCGCGGGTTCGAATCCCGTCGTCCGCTCCAAAGAAAGACCAGCTCACAGGCGGGCCTTGAGGTCCCTAAGTCGCGCAGCCGGTCTCGCGCTCTACTAACTGCCTACACTAAGTAGTTGATGAGCGCTGAGACGAACGGCGCGAAACACGTATCTAGCTCGGTCGAACGACGGCGTTCGCACGGCGCGGGTGGGGTCAGAGCGGTGCGAGCAGGCGTGTGGCTAGTGGATGTTGAGCTTCCGCGCGACCCCGACACGGGCAAGCGACGACGAGTTTCACGAACGATCTTCGGGACTCGAGAAGATGTCGACACCGAGCTGGCGCAACTAAAGGTCACCGCGGGTCAGCGGCGTGCGCCCTCTGGACCGCTCCGAGTGCGGTCGGTGCAAGCAGCTCTTGAAGGGTACGTAGCAGACGCGAGAGCTGGACGAATCGAGCTCGCTCCGAAGACGATTGTCACAACCACCTCAGCCATTCGCACGATGAGCAAACAAATGCTTTCTGATGGCCGGCGTTTCGGTGACATCCGGTTGGCCAAACTTTCTTGGCAGGAGATCGAGGAGATGTATTCCTCGATGAAGCGGAATGGGGCGACACCGGCGTGGATACGGCGCTGCGCGACGGTGTTGAGCCGTGCCCTGACGTATGCACGCAAGAGTGGCGTGATCACTTTCAACCCGAGTCAGGACGCAAGCCGACCGCGTTTGGTACAGGAAAAGCCCTATTCGCCCACCTCTGAAGAAGTCCAGGAGTTGATCGACCAAGCACGCGAGCGAGACGTCGAGATTGCTGACGCGATCGAGATCATTGCTGGAACTGGGCTTCGAAAGGGCGAGCTCCTCGGCCTGCGACTAGCCGACATCAACCTTGAGGCGAGCGAATTACACATTGCCTGGGCTATTTCTGACGGGGGCAAAGGTGTTGGTGTGGTTCGCAAGCCGACGAAGCGTTCTGACTGGCGAGATGTGCCGTTTCGAGGTTCCGTCAAGTCCGCCATCGAGCGTCAACTTGAGCGGTGCCGCGGACGCGCCGAGGGGAAGCTTCGACGGGACAGCTACCTCTTCTCTCTTGATGCGGCCGGGGTCATGCCTCATCGCCCTGACACCTTTAGCGATCGGCTCGCCGCGGCGCGAGGGAAGTCGATGTTGACCTTCTTGGATCTCCGGCATTACGTGGCTACCACGATGCTCGATGCGGATGTCCCGTACCGTACGGTCGCGGATCTGCTTGGCAACAGCGAGACCACTCTGCGCCTTCATTACGACGGTCGAACCGATACTGGCAAGCGAGAGGCGGTAAGCGTTCTGGATCGGACCAAGGAGACTTAACTGGCCCCGGCTGGGGTCAGCGGTGGACTGAGGTGCAGTCATCGGGACGCCGGAAGATTCGGGGTGGTCGAGCCTCCAGAATTTTGGCCAGACCAACCGGATCTGAATATCACTTATACAGATTAAACCTATCAAGATCGACTGTTTGACAGATGTTTCTATGTGTCTGATACTGGTGGGGCACCGAGCGGAACGGATCCCCCCTCCGAACCCTCGACGGGGAAACCCGAACATAGAAGGAGCCGGATTCCCCCTCCGGCTCCTTCTCCTTTTGAGGCTCCTTTTCAGGGCGCTCGTGAGAGCGAGCCCCGGCGGTTTAGGAAACCGTGAAGGAACCTCCAGTGGCGCTCAACCAGTCTGGTTAGTGCTGGTGGGAAGGCCGAGCCGTCCATCTGATGTCAAGGACTCCAGAGGGTCTTGTCCATTTGTTGACCAAGAAGTTGACCATCGCGACCGTTTCCCGCGCAACGAGCGCGGTACGCAGGGTCAGGTTCGATCCGGAATCTTTGCCGTTGCGCGCCGTGTCGCCCGTGATGGATCCCGGAAGGCTTAGTTCGAATGGCAACGGAACTGGCGAGTCATCGACGCGCGGCATGACGGGCAAGTGGTCTTGTGTATTTTGCGAAGTCGAGTGATCCAGCCGTTGGCAATAGCCGGATTGAATCGTCTAAAGGCTCGCGAACCACGCTTCACCGCGACGGATCCGGTTCTCGAGCTGCGATGTTGTTGCTTCAGCCACCCGTCGCAAGCCCGCAAGTCTGTTGAGCTCTCCGTTGACTTTCGCGTGTGACCAGCCCGTCTGGTGGACGAGCGCGCGAGCGAGCGTCGCGTTGGCAAGACGGAGCTGAGCCTTCACCTCCGTGCGGGTGATCGACGGCGCCTCTGGGGCAGGATCGCCAGAAGCCGTCCGTGAAGATGTGGGGAGCGGAGGAGCCGGCGGAAGCTCGAGGGTGAGCGAAGGATCCTCCTCGAAGGTGGGCGGCTCGTCGAGGGCCCCGTCGTCGGGGAGTACGGCGTCTGTTGCGACGGCCGAGATGACCGAGAAGAGCGAGAGTTGTGCGGCCACTGGCTCGTCGGCGGTCGCATCGCGCATCTCGCCATCGACTGCGGGTGATCTGTCAGGTGACTCGCTGCGTCGAAGGCTGTGTCGGCGATCGTCGGCGATCTGTGTCGCCGAGTTCCGCAGGCGGTCATCGTCGGGAATGAAGAGGTATGCGGACTGACGCCCGACATCGTGCTGCCATCGCACGAGTCGTCCGACGGCTTGCCGGAAGAAGAGCTCGGTGGTGGTCGTCGTCGCAAAGACTCCGACCCGCAGACGAGGTATGTCGACCCCCTCGGAGACCATCCGCACCGCCACGAGCCAGGGGTCGTTCGACGAGGCATACGCGAGGATTCGCTGCGAGGCGAAGGGATCGTCAGATGTCGCAACGACGGCCTGCGTGCCGAGGTTCTTCGTGATGAGTGCAGCGATGCCACGCGCGTGCTCCTGATCTGTGGCGATGACCAGACCACCAGCCTCGCGATGGGTCTGACGTATGGCCATCAGTCGCCCGTGTGCCGTCGAGAGCACCTCTCCGAGCCATTCGCCCTCCAGAGAAAGCGCGGCGCGAAGACGTTGATTCGCACGCACGACATCGAGGCCGTCGTCGAAGCTCGCGGCGTGTAGCGCGCCGTCGGGAGCGGACCACTCCATCTGGCCGTTGGTGCGCGGGAAGTAGACGGGCCGAACGACTCGGTGCTCAGCGAGGGCCGGACCGTAGCCGTACTCGAAGTCCGGTCGAGCCTCGTCCATTTCGTAGCGGACGAACGGGATGGAGCGCGTGTCGGAGCGAAACGGGGTCCCCGACAGTGCGAGACGGCGGCGAGCGTGCTCGAAGGCAATGAGCAGGGACTCGCCCCACGCGCGCTCGTCGCCCGCATGGTGGATCTCGTCGAGGATCACGACGGCGTTCTCCGCGAGGCGCGCAAGAGCCCGAGGCGCCGTTGCGACCTGTTGGTAGGTCGTCACGATGCCGTGCATGTCTGGCGCGAGCCGGACTCGCGAGGACCACCCTGGGTCGAGGTGGAGATCGAGGGCGGCCGCCGCCCGAGCCCACTGGAACTTGAGGTGGGCGGTCGGGACTACCACCACGAGGCGGCTGGGGTCAGCGGCGAGAAGCTGTCGCGCCGCGGCAAGGGCGAACGTGGTCTTTCCTGCACCTGGTGTCGCGACGGCGAGGAAGTCGCGCCCGGGCGCTTCGCCGAATCGCTCGAGCGCGGCGCGCTGCCAGGGACGCAGTCGAATCGAACGCGGCACTCAGTCGTGTCGAGTCACGTCGGTGGAGCCGGCCGTGACATCGTGTTCACGACTGGTGCAGTCACGAGGTTCCAAATGGAAAGACGCTGGTCAAGCACGATATGCAACAGTAAACCTCAACGTCACCTTCAGGGTATTTGCCCCTTTGTCCTGGCCCGGGACAGCGATGATCTTAGTTGCCGGCGC
>DATCDR010000066.1:0-7407 GCA_036510575.1 Acidimicrobiales bacterium
ACTGCGATCGGCACTGCTGCGTCGGGGCCGGTCCTTCATCTAGAGGATCGCTACGCGGGCTACTCGGTCGCATCGATTCGCATCGCCGTGCACGGACAGGCTTGGCGCTCTCCGCCCCGCGTTTTGCCCCTTAGCTCGACGACGAGGCCGTGGCTTTCGTCGCCACCTTCGAGTTCGGGCGCTGCTCAGCCGTGGCTCGTCGGGTCTCCACTGATACCTGAGGGCCAAGGTGGTCGTTCTGGCGGAGGCGGGAGCCTCCACGGAGGTCAAACGCTCGCATTCTTCGCGGGTGCGGCGATGCTTATTTTGATATCGCGGCGGTGGCGGCCTCGCCGCGGCCTCGCTCTACCGTTCTATTTCGCAGCCTCGCTGGAATCGCCCGGCTAAAGCGGCCGTAGCGATCCCACGCGGGCAGTCGACCCGCGGCCGGCCCCGACCTCACGTCGCGGTGGCCGACCGTATTCTGTCGCACCCGAAGCCACTGGCAGCTGCGACCCTCGTCACTTGGACGTGGCAAACAGCGGCTGTGAAAAAGCTTCGCCCAGTGCTCGCGCTAGCGGCGTTTGCACGTCGTCGATGAGCTGGCAACCGAGCCGTCCAACCCCTGTGGATGTCGTGGGGTTCGCGTGTTGGCCACGGGTGTGTGGGATTCGCAATGGACAACTCAATCGTCCGACTTTTCGCCTAAAAAGGTGACGACGCCCCGCGCTCATTTAAGGCTTATGTCGGTCCGATGAAATCTCGAAATTATGGGTTTACCACGTGGCAATAGTGGGGCATAGTTATCCAAGTGACGAGCACGCAAGTTCAGAATGTTGATCGTTCGCTCACATTGAAAAGAGAAAATAGGAAACGCAGTTCACCTAGAGAGGGGTCAGTTATGGCGCTTTCAATAGCGGAGATGGAACTTGAGGCCGTTGAGTTCATTCCTGCACGTGAAGTGATGTGCGGCGGTTGTGGTTGTGGAGGTAGCTACCAGAGCCACAATGGAGACGGAAACGGGAATGGTGACGGGAACGGCAGCTGCGGAATCCTCAACGGGTCGCTGGATGGCAACTTCAACGGCGATACCACCAACATCTACCTGTAGTTGATACAGGAATTACCTAGTGGGAGGGGGAGCGAGTTATGTACTCGCTCCCCCTCCCGCATTGTTTCTTGAGGCAGGAGCTGCTTTATGACCGTGACTTCGCAGCTGGACCCCGATTCGACTCCCGATGCGACCACGGGGCGTTGGAGGCTCGCCGATGGTGTCGAGTTGCTCGGCGAGTTCGACGGACCGGCGTTCGAAGAGCGCCCCGGGCTCGCCCGACGCAGAGACGGCCAGGTCATACAGGTCTCGCCACTGCTGTACGCGCTCGCTGAGAGCTTGGACGGGGAAGCGAACGCGACCGCGCTGGCCCGACGCGTGAGCTCCCGTACTGGGCGCGAGCTGAGCCCGGAGAATGTCGACTACCTGGTGGCCAAGCGGCTCGCCCCCCTTGGTCTCGTGAGCAGCGACGACGCGCCACTGCTGCACCCTCGAATGGGCGAACATCGGTCAAAACCGCTGCTGGCCCTGCGCTTTCGCTCTCGTCTCGTCCCCGAGCGGGCCCATCGCGAAGTGACGCTTGCGCTTCGACCGCTGTTTCATCCGTTGGTGGTAGCGGCCGTTCTTGGCGCCCTCATCACGCTCGACATCGTCGTCGGGGTGACGCGCCACGTCGGGCTCGCCGGTGCGACTCGCGATCTCGCGAACCATCCGGCGCTTCTACTTCTCGTGACAGCTCTGTTATTCGCATCGGCGGCGTTCCATGAGATCGGCCACGCCAGCGCGGCTCGCTACGGCGGCGCGACACCAGGTGTGATGGGCGTCGGCATCTACCTCGTGTGGCCGGTCTTTTACACCGATCTCTCCGACGTCTACCGCCTTGGGCGAAGGTCACGGATCCGAGCCGATCTCGGCGGTGTGTACTTCAACGCGGTCATCATCACGATCGCCGACGGTCTCTTTCTCGCCACGCACTATGCGCCACTGCTCGTCTTCGTCGTGCTCGCCCACGTGCAGCTGCTCTACCAGTTCATGCCGTTTGTTCGGATGGATGGATACTGGATTTTGAGCGATCTCGTCGGGGTACCCAACCTGTTCGCCTACATCGGGCCGGTGCTCGCGTCGCTGCGAGGGACGCAAGATGCCCGCTACGTGGCGAGGCTCGCCCGCATCCGGCCTTGGGCGCGGCGTGTCATTACTGGCTGGGTCGCATTCACCGTCGCGATCCTGGGCGTCAATGCGGCGATCATCGTGCTCACCGGTCCGCGCATCCTCACCACTGACCTCGTGGCGTGCCGCTCCCGGGCGGTGGCACTTGTCGGCGCATTCGAGCGCGCCAACGTTCTTGGCGGCGTCAACGACCTCGTTGCGCTCATCTTGCTCGCGGTCCCAGGTTTGGGGATCATCTTCATCGCCTGGCTTCTCACGAAGCGAGCCGCGCGCACAGTCGTCAGCTGGTGGCCGCTGCACCGCGGCCGCGCCGCCGCTCTCGGACTCGTCACGCTTGCGGCGCTTGCGACATTCGCCTTCGAGTTCGTGCCGAATGACATCGCGCGCCCGCTCATGGGCCGAACTGGCGGCTCGTTCTTCGACTACCGAGCGCCGGCTTCGGCACTTCCCCGATCGCCATCCGCAAAGGGCAGCTCGGTCTCCTCGGAGGCGGCCAATCCGTCGTCGGAGGCGATCGCGCTTCGGGGCCTCTCGGTCGCTTCACAGCAGCGCCCTTCGCAGCGAGGAGCGGTTGGAACTCACTCGAGCCATCGAGCCTTGCGGCGTCGGGCACCGGTGGCACGAGCGGTGCCGACCACCGTGGCGCCTAGCAGCGCCGCGCCCGTAGCGGGTACCGGCGGATCAGCTGGTGTCACGCCGGCGGCGACCACCACGACTGCGCCGTCTAGGCCCGACCCAACCCGCCCGACGGCCACGACCGTTCCGACGGCCACGACGGTTCCTACGGTACTGTCGGTGCCGCCTATCGAGCCTTCCACGACAACTCCGACCACCGTCGCTCCGAGCGCGTCGGTAACGGTGTCTACCGGGGTCGGAAGCGTTCCGTCGACTGGCGGTACACTCTTGCCGGTCGGGGTATCGACGAGCGTCACCGCTGCGCTTCCAACTAGCACGACGCCGGCAGGTGTCGTTTCGACGCCGACGGTTTCGCCGCCCTTGGTCGAGCCTTCTACGACAACTCCGCCCGCGGTCGCTCCGAGCACGTCGCTAACGGTGTCGACGGGGGTCGGAAGTACCACGTCGACTGGCGGCACACCCTCGCCGGTGAGCGTCTCGACCACCGTCTCGGCCTCGGTGCCGACGCGCCCAAGCTCTGGTGCTGGAACTACGCCGACGAGCACACCTGCGCCCTCAGTGAAGCTCTCGGTGACGATCCCTACAAGCGTGTCGCCTGCGGCCTCGAAGTCAGGCACGGCTGTCACGACGTCGATCCTCGGGCATCGCCTGTAGCGTCTAGACGAGCGCTATCGCCGTCGCTACCGGTGCGAGAGTTGCGTCGGCGAATGCCAGAGCAACAATCAAACAGCTGGTCGCAGGCGTACCTCTGGCGGCGCCCGAGCATTCCGTGGCTGGTTGGCGGGAGCGCGCTAGGCGTCTTGGCTGTGGCCTTGTAGTGCTCGGTGGCAGTTATTCGAGCCACTGCTGCAGCTGCGCTGGCACTTCGGCCTCAGGTCGTCATGCGGTCTTGAGCGCTGAGCTGGCTCTCCCGGCGCCGACCAGGAGAGCCACACGCTCTCGCTATTTATGCTTCGGTGATCTGATCCCAGGTGTAGTTCGAGTATTCGCTCAGCGAGTTGCTGTCGAACGCTGCTGCGTAATCGGGAACCTTCACGGTGTCCATACCACGAGCGATGATCTCGATCGTCGCGTCGTCGAGTGCCGGCGCCTCTGGTACCGGGGCGAGCGGCTCGGAGAGCTGCTGCACGATGAGCCGATTCGCGAGCAGGAACGGCTCTTCTGGTTCGCGCCCGTCGGCGAGGTTCTTCGCCATAGTGAGGAGCCGGTTCCTCTGGAGCACGATGGCGATGTCAGGCGCCACGAGATGCTCCTTGGTGCGATCGCAAAGTGGACCCCACTGGTCTTCGAGCATCGCCGCGTCCTGCAGTTGGAACGCGCTCATTCCGCTGAAGTTGAACTGCCGCTGCAAGATCCGGTCCTGGAGGTAGTCGTTGTCCTTGTTGGCCTTCATCCGCCAGGTTCCGGGCTCGTGTTCCGCGTAGGCGAATCCGTTCATCTGGAATTCGAGCAGCTCACGCTTGGTGAGCGGGCGCTCGGTCGCGTAGCGGAGCCGGAAATGCATCTCGTGCTCATCGTCGATCGGAACGCGGATGTTTGACGCGAGCACCCCGTTGCCACTGCCGGTACCTGGTGGCAGTGTCGAGGGAAAGATGACCTGCTGGGCAGATAGCTGCATCATGCCGTCACCGAGGGATCGCGAGTAGATGATCATCTGGCCGATGGGGGTGTCGAACGACGGCAGCGTTTCGGGGATCTGATCGCCCTTGGCCTTCACCGTCTCGACGGCGTCCCATCCGGAGTGCACGAACTGGGCGTGCGTGGAGTCGTAGTCGCCCTCTTGGGCTTGGAACCAGTTGCAGTTCAGCTCGTACTTCGTCACGTAGGTGTGCTCGGTAGCGAGGCCGAAGAACGCGTATGCGGGGAGCGGAGGCTGCCGATCTGCAGGGCCCATGTATGCCCAGACCATGCCTGCCGCTTCGACGACCGGGTAGGCGATGATGCGCATCCGCTGTTTTACGATGTCGCCGTTCTTGATGTTCGGCATGTCCGTGCAGGCCCCGTCCACGTCGAATTTCCACCCGTGGTAGAGGCAGCGAATGCCGGACTCCTCGTTCCGCCCGAAAAACAGCGGAGCTCCTCGGTGCGGGCAGTGCGAATCGACTACGCCGGCGCGCCCGTCGGTGTCACGAAACGCCAGGAGGTCCTCGCCGAGGATACGGAACCGGACCGGAGGGCAGTCCGGCAACGGAATCTCCTCTGAGAGCAGGACTGGAATCCAGTACCGGCGGAAGAGCTCGCCCATCGGCGTTCCGCGGTCGGTCTGCGTCAGGATGTCGTTGTCTTCTTTGCTGAGCATCGTGATTCCCCCTCGATGGAACAAGCAGCGTAAGGTCGTACGTTAACGCACGGGGGTTGCAAGTTCGAGTGAGGGCGCTGGAGCTGTTTCGGAAGGGGAGAGACAACGAGCTAGACCGCGGCGACGAAGGAGGGACGTCGATCCAAGATCGCGTCATCCCCGAAGGTGTTCGCCTGCTCTTCACGCCTAGGGGAGGCACCGATTGAGCGTTGAACCGGCATCATCTCGAGCAAGAGCGCTGGCTCGGACGGCGCTCTCGGCGAGGACCTAGTGCTTTGACCAGACAAGACGGCGGCGATACTCGTCGCTACGAGCCCTCGAGTGCGAACTGCGCTTTAGGGAAGGGGGGAGTGTTCCATGAGTGAAGCCTCAGCTATCGACCTATCCGGTGAAATAACCGAACGTCTGAACACCCAGCGACCAGGAAAGATCGCGGTGATGAGCTACGTGGATTCCAAGGGTCAGCCGCACGTCTCAGTTCGCGCCTCAGTCATTGTGTATGGGCGTGACCAGCTGGCCCTTTGGGTCCGCGACAGCTATGTCGGCACGATGACGGTGGGAGCCCAGATAGGGGCCGCTTCGTCGACGCCGAGTTCCACTCCGTTGCAGTCGGGACTACTGGCTGGCATCGAGCAGAACCCGCTCGTGGCGGTTCTATTCCGAGAGGGTACGACGACCTACGTCTTCTCAGGCCGCGCGCACGTCGAGGCAGACGACGCGGCGCGCGAGGCGATCTTTTCGCAACTGCCCGACGGCGAGCGGAACCACTCAACCGTTACCGGGGCACGCACCGGGACTGCAGTTGTCATAGACCTCGACAGCGTCATTGGCGGATCGCTCGGAGAAGGTGGGGTCATCGCATCCCACGTCGAGATGTCGCGGTCTTGAGAAGGCGCTATCGCTATTTCGGCATCGTGCGCGCGTCGTCACAGGTCGGGTGCCGTAGCAAGGCCGCGAGTCCCAGTCGAAGCCCCGAGGGCGTTCCTTGGTCAGGTGACGTGGCACACATCGCGAGCGCTGGCGAGCCGTAGTGCCGCCTGTCAAGCGTTCCGGAGCAGCGGGTGGTCGACGCAACGTCCCTGATCACCTGCCGCAGGGCTATGTACCTCCGCCGCTGCATTCAGTCGTCCGGGAACTGCTCGAGTCTGATTGGAGGTGCGATCTCTGCGGCGACGAGCTGACCGTCATGTTCTCTATCGGGAACGTTCGTTATCGGGGGTGTCGAAACGACCCCCGGATGAAGTCGTTCCTGCTCGAGTCAAGGCTCGAAGAGCCTGAAAGCTGACGTCACCGGGCTGGGTGATCTACGCACGCTGGTGCTCGCTTGACGCGTGCTAGTCCGCTGGCACGCGCCTGTGTCACCTCGGTTCGCACCGGCCTCAGCGCCTGGATCTCAAGATGGCTGAACTAACATCGCCTCGATGAGTGAGCCCGTCCGTTTGGGAGACGCGTTCGCATTGCGAGCGCCGTTTCTTGCCGCTGCCAGGGTCCAGTTTCCAGATGATCGCTTGACCGGTGTGCTCTGGTTCTGTGGGACCTGTGGAGCCTCCCTTCTTTTGACGAACGTGTTGGTCGACGAGAATCTCATGCCGTTTTGCCCGGAGGATGGTTGTGCGGCCTCTGGATGGGATCTCATCGGTCCGGCCTCACACCTCTACGACTGAAAACGTCGAAGGGTTAAACGCTTCGCGCTTTTGCGATGCTCGCTCCCGCTACCGTTGAAGTCGCGCACGCGCTCCAAGAGGGGGTCCGATATGGCGGTGTTGTTGAATCACACGATCGTCCAGGCCTACGACAAGAACGAGTCGGCGGAGTTTCTCGCCCGCATTCTCGGCCTTGAACCGCCGCAAAGCGCAGGGCACTTCGTCACCGTCGAGGTTGCGAACGGCGTCTCGCTCGATTTCGACAACATCGACAACGATCCCCGCTCGATGCACCGCGCCGACAAGGTGCACCCGCAGCACTACGCCTTCCAGGTGAGTGACGAGGAGTACGACGCAATCTTTTCCCGCGTGTGTGCCGCTGAGCTCGTGTACTACGCCGATCCGCTTCGCCAGCACGCCGGTGTGATCAACACCCGACGCGGTGGGCGCGGCTTCTACTTCGACGGACCCGAAGGGCACAACCTCGAAGTGTTCACGCGAGTCTGACCGGACTTCCGGAGTTAGTAGGCATTTTTGACGGTCTCTGATCACGTTTTCCCTGCTCATCGCGCGGCGAGATAGCAGAAATGGGCTAAAGCTGTAGGCACACGAATAGTAGACGTGATCAG
>DATCDR010000067.1:0-7073 GCA_036510575.1 Acidimicrobiales bacterium
TCGAGCGGCCCAGCTTGCCCGGCAATCATCACGTTGACGCGAAAGGAAACGACAATGTGGTCATCGGCTTGAGGCCACACCGTCATCACCTTGAGTGACTGAAGATCAGCTCGTTGTGGTCATCGAAGGAGTCGCCCTACACTTGCACAAATGGCGGAGATGCTTCTTGAGATGAACCAATGTCCGCGCCAACCCATGTACTTGCTTGCGCTTTGGGGCTACTGCTCAGAATCGTTGGGACTCGCCACTCTGCTGTGCGTGGGCACCTTCGCCTCCTGCGTAGTTTGGCTACACAAGAGGCTACATGCGGCTCTACCGTTCTACCTACCGGCGAGCCTCCAGCACTACTAGCTGGGAGTTTGTTGCTGGCGGGGGAGGGCTCGAACCTCCAACCTCCTGATCCAAAGTTCGCCCCGAGGTGTTATCCACAGGCACCCACGAGTGACCATGAGCCTCCAGTAATACCGCTTGAGCTGGGTAGATGACCACGGCCAGCTGCCCCTCGTTGACCGACGTGAGCCGACCGTATCCACCTTTTCTGAGGTTTTGGTTCTCACCGCTGTTCTCACGGTTCCCCGCGGTAGCGACTTCCTCGTCCCCTCGTCCGTCGTCGAGCAGTCGGGGCATCTGCCCCACGCGGACAGACACATACACTCAGAGCGTGTCGACACTAGAGCAGCCGGGACGAGTCGAGAGTCGCCCGTTTATAGCCCGGAGTGGATAGCCTGAGTGGACTCACCGCACGAGGAGTTGGCCGCGATGACCAAAGCCGTCCATGTTCCGTACACGGTCGAAGAGGATGAAGACGGGGTGTGGTGCGCGCACGCTCAGCTGCGGCCCAGCGTTGGCGCGAACGGCGAAGGTGCTACCCGTGACGAAGCCGTTGCTGATCTGCGCGAGGCTCTCGCTGGTTTGATCGCCGAGTTTGGAGCGCCCGAGGAGTTGACGCTAACCGTCGACGTGGCCTAGTGCCGGAGTTGCCAGCGGTGCCCGGCCAACGGGTCGTGCAGGCACTCGAAAAAGCAGGTTTCGCCAGAGCTCGGATCGCTGGCAGCCACTACGTCATGCGCCACCCAGATGGCCGCGGCACGACGGTGCCGGTTCATCGGGGCCGCGACGTCGCGAAGGGAACCTTGCGCAGCATCCTTGCCGACGCACAGCTGAGTATCGAGGAGCTGCGCGAACTCCTTTGATCGGGCGTAGCAACCTCCCATTAGTCCGATCATCGGCGGTGCTTTTCTCGATCGCCGGTGGACCGCGCCCGCGCGATGGCGCTGGCGGGACGCTGTGCTCGGCCCGAAGTGATCGGCATCGGTCGTCGTGCTGTTGCCGCACGAAGAGCACTAGGAGCACGGCGCTGTAGGTTGAGCTCGGCCGTCCCTGCGCGGACGCGCGGCCTCTGCCGAGCTGCTTGTTAGGCGCCGGCCTCACCAGTTTGAGGTGAGATAGCAGTAACTTCCTCTATAGGACACTTTCCGCTATCTTGTCTTGGACCATGACTCGCTCGCTTGAACTTGTCGATACCCTCATCGCCACCGCGCGCGAAGACTTCACCTTCGAGGATGCGCGCTCGATCCTCGTTGCGCCCGCGCCGGCGACAGCGAAGGTGCTCCGTCAGCTCCGGGCTCAGGGACTTGTCGATCGGCTCAGCCGGAACCACTACGTCGTACGGCCCCTTGGCCTCCTCGGGACCTCGACCACGGCTGACGACCTACCGCTTGCCGTCGCGGCGGTCTTCGGCGACCGACTGCATCGAATCGCCTATGCCAGCGCGCTCGGGGAGCTCGGCCTGCTCACCCATCCGGTCCGGATTGTCACGGTCGCCTGTGTGCGGCAGGTACGTCATCCGAGCCTTGGGAGCCGGCCCCTACAGGTCGTGATCGAGCGGGAGAGGACGATCCATCTCGGCGCCGAAGCCATGGGGCGGTCGTGGCGATCCGGGATCGAGCGCGCCATCTTCGACTCTGCGCTCCGGGTCGACCTCGCCGGCGGTCTCTACGTACTGGCTGAGGGGCTAGTGCGCGCGGCACCGACGATGCAGGCCCATCGTCTTGCACCGCTCGTTGCAGCGTTCGGCCCTCGCGGCGGTGCTGCCGAACGCCGAGTTGCCTCGCTCGCGCGTGCGCTCGATCTGCCGCTCGCGCTCGATCCGCGAGTCGGCGCCGATAGACCGGTCATCCCCCTCGACCCCAACGACGACCACATCGAGTGGGTCGACGTTCGATACCGAGTGGCCTGGAGCGTCACCATCGACGAGCTGAGGAACGTGGTGGAGAGCTAGCCGTGCTCACCCGGCAACTCATCACCCGACGGGCTTCCGACGGCGGCGTCGGCGCCCCGACTGCCGAGCGCGACTACGTGCTCGCGCACGTCGTCGCTCAGCTCCATCGAGCCTAGCCGGAAGACGGAGGCCGTCTCGTGTTCAAGGGCGGGACGTCGCTCCGCCTCGTCTACTTCGAGAAGTACCGCTACTCGGCCGACCTCGACTTCACCGTGGTCGGCGGCGGCATCGACGCGGCCCTCGCCGCCCTCGCCAAGGTGGTCGCCGCCGCGAAGGAGCACGCTGGATTCCCGTACCTCGACGAGCTCCATCTACTGTTCAACGCGATTGCCGTGGCGAAGCATCTCGATCCTGGAACCTTCGCGGAGAAGTTCGAGGAACGGATCGAGCGCTACCGGCGAGCTTGGCTCGGCGAGATGGCGCGCCACCTCGTCGAGCCGCCACCATTCGGCGAAGTCGAGCGAATCGTTCGGCGACACCTTCGCGGCGCTGGCTACCTGACGACCTGATCTCAAATCGCAGCCTCCCTCACGCTGGCGTCCCCTCCTCCGGCGGCCGGTGCCGGCGCCCTTCGATCCACTTCCGCAACGCCTCCTTGTCGAAGCGAAGCGAGCCGCCGATCTTCAGGTACGGGATCGTGTCCTCGGCGGCGAAGCGCCGCACATGACGAACAGAGATGCACAACAACTCTGCGGCCGTCTCGATATCGACGAGCTCCGGGAACCGAAATTGCTCATGCTGATCGGGGCATCGCCCGTTCCTCCTTCTTCAACACTTCCCTACATCGAGTTAATGACTGGTCGAAAGCCGGTCCTGCCAAAAGAAGCCCGCATCGGCCACAACTACTTCGCACCTGCCGTTGTAGACCGCTGGTGACCGCGTCGCGATAGCGCTCCGTGATTAGCCGTCATTGTCCAGTGCCAACCGGGGATGACCGGATGATCGACGAGTGAATGACCAACCGGAGCCGCCGTTGTCCTTCCGTGACCGATAGAGCATGCGCGGGCGACGTTCGAGCTTCATCGACCAGATCCTCATTGCTCATTTCGCACCCTGTTTTGTCCTCCACTACCTAGTAATGGGCTTCGTAGACCGGAAATACTTACATTGCAGTTTCGTGACAGCTTTCCAAGCGACGCCGACTGCTCACCCCACGGTGGAGGCTGACCAATCGAGCTCCGCGCGGCAATAGGTTTTTGCGACTGGTAGCGAGCGGCTTGGAGGTGCGGCTTGAGGACACCCAAAGGGACCCGCTCCCACAACTCGCTCCGGCGAATTGCAGTCAGTGCCTTCCTTCTCGCAAGTGTCGTCGTGGCAACGACCGCCGACTACCGAGCAGTCGACGCCGCCGCGGCACTACGGCAGCTGTCGGCGAGACCAGCCAACTCGTCGGTGTCGCTCCGCTCGGGGACTCTGGTTCCTAACTCCCTCGTTCCTCTCGATCTCGCCTTCTCCTCGGCCTCGCGCGGCTATGAGCTCGTGCAGAACGCATCGGGCACCTACGTAGCCACGACGACCAACGGCGGGGGCACCTGGCACGTGACGAGCGCTCCGATCGTCGCCTCACCCCCGCCGGCGGGGGCGCGAAATGGGCCGCAGTTCCCGAGCATCGCGACTACCCAAACTCTCGGTGTTACGAAGAGCGGCACCGTCTATGCCTACGGCATCTCCGCCTCGCTGGTCGAGACCAGCGCGAACGAAGGACGTAGCTGGCAGCGATCTCAGCTGCCCGGGACGGTCGAGGACATCGCGAGCGACGGCGCGACACTCACGGCACTCGTCGACGGGCCACAACTCGCGACCGGGCCCGGTGGTCACCTCCCCGCGCCGCCGCCAAGCGGTTGGCTGTACTCCTCAGACGACGGCGGGCTCGCATGGAGCCGACTCTCCACCTTGCCGGACGATATCGGGCCGTACAAGGTGCTCGGCCAGCCGACGACAGCGGTGCGTATGCACTCAGCCCGGGAGAGAACAACACCAACGACGGCGTCTACGGCGGGCTCGAACGGACCACCGACGGCGGCAGGAGCTGGACTGAAGTCGAGCAGCCCTGTGACGTCGACGCTGCCCCTCGCTCCGGCAGCGGTGCCGAGTTCGGCGCCACGTCCGCCGATGCGCTCTGGATCGTCTGCGGCGATGGCGGCGGGGATGGCCCAGGTGCAATCACGCAAGTGCTCCGTACGACCGATGGCGGCGAGCACTGGTCGCTCGTCGCCGGCACAGCCGAGATCGGGCCCTGGAACCACACGAACTTCCCGGCTACCTCGAGCTTGCCGCCAGCAAGCCCCGCAGCGACGAGCCTCTTCGAGCCGAGCAGTGCGTGGCTCGTGCTCGCCAAACCGTCGGTGCTGCTGCGCACGACCGACGGCGGCATGACGTGGACCGAGGCAGCCCCGCGAACCGTCGAGACACAGGGACCGCGACTCGTACTCGACGTCGACGGGACGATCGAGGTTCGGACAACCACAGAGCTCTGGCAGTTCCATGCTGGCTTCTGGCACGTTGCCGGAGACACCGGCTTCGACGAGTCAAGAAAATGAGAGTCGACTGCTCACCCATAAACAGGCCGAACCGCACCGGCCTATAGCTCGCCCCCCTCCCCCACCCTCAGCGTCAAACATTGCTCTCGATCGAGCTCCCCGTTACCCCTCGCAGTACCTTCCACCGCCTACCGACTACTTCCCAATCGCCACTTCCCAATTCACCTTGATTTACCCCTATTGACCATTACATACCGCTTGCAAATTATCACTAGACAAGGCCTTTCACTCATGTCATAGATGCTCGGGTGCTCGACACCTCTGCACTCAAAGTGCGTACGTCCTCACCGGCCCCTTTTGGAGGTCCGCGCCGGTGATGAGTCTCGTGAAGCTCGCGCCAAACGGCTGGCGGTACTTCGCCGAGGAGATCGCTACCGGCCGCGAGGACTACTACGCCCGCTCCGCGGAGCGTCCGGGCGTGTTCCTAGGTCGCGGCGCGGAGGTGCTCGGGATCGCCGGACAAGGGGTCGACGCGCTGATGCTGGAGCGCTTGATCGGCCAGGGCCGGCATCCGATCGACGGCGTGGCGCTCGGTCGCCCGTTTCCCGATCGCGCTGGAGCGGTCGCCGGATTCGGGCTGACTTTCTCGCCGCCGAAGACCGTTTCGGTCCTCTGGGGTACAGCCGACGGCGAGATCTCAGCGGCGGTCCTCGCCGCCCACGAGCGCGCGTTCGAAAGCTCGCTCGCCTTCTTGCAGGACCACGCGGCGTTCACGCGCATCGGCGCGGGAGGTGTATTCCAGGTCGACTCCGAAGGATTCCTCGCCGCAGCGTTCACGCATCGCACCTCGCGTGCCGCGGACCCACAGCTCCATACCCATGTGCTCGTCGCCAACAAGGTTCGCGCAGAGGATGGTCGTTGGCGCTCACTCGATGCCCGCGAGCTCTTCGAGCACCAGAAGGCCGCGGGGATGCTCTACAAGGCGGCACTCAGAGCGGAATTGACCACGACGCTCGGGGTGCGCTGGAGCGAGGTCGACGAGAACGGCATTGCCGAGATCGCAGGCGTCCCCCAGGTGCTCGTCGAGGCGTGGTCCTCTCGTCGGAAGGCCGTCGAGGAGATGGGGAGCCACCTCGTCGCGGCGCGCGAAGCGGACTTCGGCCGCGATCTGTCTCCCTCAGAACGCGCCACCGCCTACCAACTCGCCGCCTATCGCACCCGCGCCCCGAAGGTCGAGTCCGACACCCCGACCGCGGAGCTGTCGGCGCGTTGGCGAGAGGAGGCACGTACCTGGGGCCAGGAGCCCGAGCAGTGGTTGCCTAACGTCCTTGGCCACGAGCCAACACAGCCCATGATCGACCCTGATGCCATTGTCTTGACAACGGTCGCGCGGTTGCAGTCGACGAGGGCCACCTGGGGTCGATCAGACGCCGTCGAGGTGCTCTCGACACTCGTAATCGGCGAGTGCGCCGACGAGGTCCGAAGCCTTGTCGATCAACTCGCCGACTCGGTCCTCCGCCACGACGCGGTCTGCTCGCTCGCCGGTCCGCTCCCCGCGGAGGTGCCGGCGTCACTGCGGCGACGCGACGGGATGACCCAGATCGAGCGACACGGCGCGACACGCTTCACCACCAAAGCGACGCTTCGCGCCGAGGGACGCGTTCTCGAGACCGTTGCTAACGGCATTGACGCGAAGGCCGCGGTCGTGTCCAGTAACGCAGTCGACGCGGTCCTCAGTCTCTCCCCGCTCGGTGATGACCAGCGACGTGCCGTACACGATCTCCTCACGAGCGGCGATCGCGTCGCACTGCTCGTCGGACCGGCAGGGGCGGGGAAGTCACGGGCCCTCGATGCGGCCCGTGAGGGATGGGAACGCGCCGGCTTCCAGCTCGTCGGGATCGCGCCTGCGGCGATGGCCGCCGCGGTCCTTCGCGAGGAGGCCGGCATCGGCTCGGATACCCTCGCCCGTTTCCTTCTCGACGTGGAGAACGGAAAGCGACGACTCACAGACAGGGACGTGGTCGTGCTCGACGAGGCCACGATGGCGCGGACCGACGACCTCGACGTTCTGCTTCGCGAGATCACGCGCGCTCGATCCAAGCTCGTCCTTGTCGGTGACCCTTCCCAGCTCGGCAACCGCCACAGGTTCCGCCCAACGTGTGGCAGGTGGTGCCGAAAGGTCACAGGTTGGTCAGGCGAGCTTCGTCGACCTGATCGGCCAGGTAGTACTCGACGCCGTGGTAGCTCATGCAGAATAGCTCAGTCACCAGCATCGGGTCGGTGGTCGTCGCGAGCTGCGCGATGCGGCAGCA
>DATCDR010000068.1:0-2908 GCA_036510575.1 Acidimicrobiales bacterium
AAGACCCGCCTACGCGTCATCGCCGGCGAGGCCATCGACGAGAAGGAGGTGAGCACGACGGTCGCATTGGAGTCCGTCAGCTAGAGCGAAGATTCATGGTTGATGTGGTGGTCGTCATACACCACTGGTCTGGACTTGACCTCGCCAGGGATTGTCCAATCCGCTGTGCGTCCACGGGAAGTTGGGCATGATCCGGGAGGATAGGGCGTGTGATCGGGGTCGTCAGTGGGTAACGACGGACGATGCGGTAAGGACGAGGGTCATGTAGTTCGAGAGTGGGGTTGAGCGCTTAACGATCACAAGCCGGGAATGCTGGTGTTTGTACAGGCGATCAACACGTTCGCAACGAGCGGCGCGAGGATTTGGTCATGCCAAGTGGTGAGCCATTTATCGCGATTCGGGGCCATTGCTTCAAGGTCATGATCGCTGTCTCTGGGCAATCGTTGCCATGTCCCAATCCCGTCACCGTGCATGGCTCATTCTGGGATGCAGAGGGATGGCCGCGTCCAGTGGACGCGTGCGAGCAGCATGCTGACGAACTTGATGCCGTGGTCTCGATCGAGGATATGTACCGGGCGCTGGAGCAAGCCTTCGGGTCTCGGCCTCGGCCTCCGCGTGCTCCGAGGCCGAAGTGGAATTGAAGGCTGCGGCCGGGTACGCATGTCAATCTCAAAATCAAGAGCCGAAACACCGAGCGCGTCGTCCGATCTGACACAGATCTGATGCGATGAAGGACCGCGACGCGGCCCCCGCGTCAGCGAGTGCGGCAGTGCGCATTCGGGCGCCGTTCACAGGAGCTCGCGATGGCTCGGCCCGCGAAGACGACAAAGGGGAGCTCTCCTCGCCGTGAGGATCCGAATGCCGCAACACTCGGTGTTCGCGAAAACCAACCACGACGGCAAAGGAGAACTCCCGTGGAACGCGAACAACGCTACGTCGGCATCGACTTCCATCGTCGCCGCTCGGTCATCGTCCACAAGAACGCGGCGGGCGAGATCGTAGAGACGGTCCATATCGACAACGATCCAGTCACCTTCGCGCGTGAGCTCGAGAAGGCCGGTGAGCGCCCAGAGGTGGTGCTGGAAGCTTGTTATGGCTGGTATTGGCTCGCCGATCTCCTCGAAGAGATGGGGGCCAGCGTCCATCTCGCCCACCCGCTTGGCAACGCCTGGGGAAACCGCAGGGTAAAAAACGACGAACGCGACGCGAACGACCTCGTCGATCTGCTGCGCCTCGGGCGCCTCGCCGAGGCCTACATCGCCCCGCCCGAGCTTCGCGAGCTGCGAGAGATCGTGAGATACCGAGCCAAGCTCGTGACGTTGCGCTCCGGCTTGAAGAGCCAGGTGCACTCGGTGCTCGCGAAAGAGGGCATCCCAGTCCCGATGAGCGATCTCTTCGGCACCGCCGGCCAGGACCTGTTGAACACCGCCAAGCTCGGTCGCGCGTACGGCATTCGCACCGAGTCGCTCCGCGACCTGATCGGCGACTTCGACAAGGAGATAGCGATGCTCGACAAAGAGGTCGACCACTTCCTCAGTGGCGATGTGGGCTACCTCGCGATCCAGGCGCTTCCCGGCGTCGGTCCCGTCCTCGGTGCGGTCTTCCTAGCCGAGATCGGCGACGTTCACCGCTTCTCCTCTCCGGACAAGCTCTGCTGCTGGGCGGGACTCACACCACGGCACCGAGAGTCCGACCTCCACGTCGTTAGGGGTTCGATCACCAAGCAGGGATCCCGCCTCGTGCGCTGGGCCGCGGTCGAGGCCGCGAGCCGCCAGCGCGGTGTCCAGGGCGCGCGCTACGAGGCAATCGTCGCCCGTCGCGACTCGAAAAAGATCGCCCGGGTGGCACTCGCCCGGCACCTCCTCACCCTCGTCTACTACGGCCTCAGAGACGGAGAGATCCGTTGCCTGGCCAAGGCAGGGTGAGCTCGGCACGAGCCGGCCGCGTGCTCGCCCTGTGTCATGACCCCCGAGAAGGCGAGGTCGTCAATTCTGATTGAGCCCGGCCGGCTCTTGTCGCATCGCTCCATGTCTTAAGTTCGGACGAAGGGATGACTGGCATCCGAGTGCTCTCGGCATGTCCCCGCCAGGAACAGGTCCTGGAGGAGCGAGGAACCCGTGGCCCTCGAGGAGGGCGACCAAGCCCGCCTCCGGCGGGCGATTTCGATGATCTCGCGGCACAGCTTGACCGGGTTGTAAAGACGCTCCGCTGCGCTCCGGTCTTGACAACCCTCCGGGCACATGACGGCAGGGTTATTTCGTCGCGCCCGCGTCACCGTGAGCCAACACGGACACAATCTCGTGAGCAGGAACAAAACGTCTCGCCCTTCGGGCGAGGCTCTTGACAAAAAGCGGTCCTTCAGGGATGACACAGCAGGTAGATGAGGGTCAATCGTGGTCGGTCGCCGGTGTCGTGGTGATCGTGAACGCCATGGTCCTAGGTGGAAGCGTCTCTCGTCCGTCTCCACGCTCGCGATCGCTGGCTTCGTTGTGCTTCTCTTCCTCGACCAGTTCAGCTGGATCACCCGTGACGCTCGGGAAAAATCTGAACCTCGGGTCCTAGGAGTCTCGGAGCCGGATACTCGCGGCGTAAGCGCTCGCCGACGAGAGCGTGCTCGACGGATCGGACCCAGGCGGCGCGAGATGGAGTCGCGGGAACGCACGAACGGATTCTGGCGGACAGGTTCGACAGCGACCGTTGCTTAGGTCACACGGAGCAACGACTGCTAAGTGAGCGTCAGGATCTAGTAAGCGGCTGTCGCGACTCGCCTAGGTGGCTGCTGTCTTTCGCGTCCCTTCGGATTCGCGATCTGAGCAGCGATGAGGGATAATTACATCGGTGAAACTCTCCCAGAGGAGCGACCGATGACCCTTGGCGTGGCAGACCCCCAGGGCAACCTGCTCGACGA
>DATCDR010000069.1:0-42987 GCA_036510575.1 Acidimicrobiales bacterium
GAACGACCGGACGACCACATCGCGCCCGCTCGAACGCCTTTCGCGCTTTGTGTTCGCCCACAAAGTCGTGGCAAGACAAGGCGGCGCCGATGCGAGCACGGGTGGGCCAAGTGCCCACTTGCTGCTCACTCACCTAGAGACCGTCGGTGAGCTGTATGCGGGAGAACCGCACGTACAGATCGAAAGGGGGATGGGGAACCAGGGCCGCTCGTCGGCACCTGCGCCCCTGACTACCAATGACAAATGAGCACTCGAACTCGTCTTGACCGAACTTCTCCGAGGGTGAGCGTGGTCGTCTCAAGATTCGAAGTGGCGAGGTAACCGACGGCGTTCGTCGCGCACCGGCACGAGCAATGCTCCGTGCACTCGGGATGCGCGACGAGGACTTCTCAAAGCCGCAGATCGGTATCGCCTCTACCTAGAACGAAGTGACGCCGTGCAATCTCTCGATCGATCGAGTGGCACCGCCAACACGATGGCGGCGATCGGCGAGGCGCTCGGGCTCTCGCTTCCGACCGGGGCTTCGGCACCAGCGGTCGACCGGCGCCGGGACGACGTCGCCTATGACTCAGGTCGGGCTGTGATCGCGATGCTCGAGCAGGGGATCCGTCCTCGACAGATCCTGACCAAGGCGGCATTCGAGAACGCCATTGCTGTCTCGATGGCACTTGGTGGCTCGACGAGTTTGTGGTGCTCCCGGCGAGGTACACCACCGGCGTGCTTGCCAAGTACGCCAAGCTCGCGACCGGTGCGGAACGCGGCGCGATTACCGAGGCGTAGCCGCGTCCGTCACCTGTGTGCGGCTTTAGTTGGTGATGGGGCAGGCCGATCGCGCTTGTGCCCGCCGATTCGCTCTGTCAAGCTATGTTCGTGATGCGTTCGTCGTTCGTAGTAATTCTCTGTTAGCAGGACCGGCCACCGCCGTTCCTGCTCGCGACCTCCCGAAAGGGGGGTCGTTTTGTTTCCCGGAATGATTCCGAGTTTGGGCAGGTCGACGAGCCGGGACGGCGATCACCGCGACGTGAGCGACAACTAGATGTGACAGGCAAACACGTGACAGTGACGAGACGTAGGACAAGGCTGCAGCGAAGGACGCGTGGTGGCTCGATGCGGGAGGAGCAGTAAATGGAACTGACCGGTGCACAGGCGTTGATTAAAAGCCTGGAGTCTGAGGGCGTTGAGGTCGTCTTCGGCCTACCCGGCGGCGCGATTCTTCCCGTATACGACCCGATCATCGACTCCTCGATCCGGCACATCCTCGTTCGCCACGAGCAGGGCGCAGGACACGCGGCCGAGGGCTATGCGCAAGCGACCGGACGTCCGGGCGTTGCGATCGTGACGTCAGGACCCGGCGCGACGAACATCGTCACCGCACTCGCCGACGCCTACATGGACTCGATCCCGCTCGTCGTTATCACGGGACAGGTTGCCACCGCGGCGATCGGGACCGATGCCTTCCAAGAGGTGGACACGACCGGGATCACGATGAGTGTCACCAAGCACAACTGGTTGGTGACCAACGCCAATGACATCCCGCGGATCGTGAAGGAGGCCTTCCACGTCGCTACGACCGGACGACCAGGGCCGGTCGTCATCGACTTTCCAAAGGACGTCGCCAATGCGCCGATGACCTTGTACTGGCCAGATCACGTCGACCTCCCTGGTTACTCCGCGGTACGGACCATCTCCTCGGATTCGATCTCGGCGGCGGTCGAGCTGATCTGTGCCGCCGAGCGACCTGTTGCCTACGTCGGAGGTGGCGTTTTGAAGGCCGAGGCGTCTCAAGCCCTTCAGGCGTTCATCGATGCGACCGGGATGCCGGTCGTGACCACGTTGATGGCTCGCGGCGCGTTCCCCGATGCCGATCCGCGTCACTTGGGCATGCCGGGGATGCATGGCAACTACGCGGCGGTCATCGCGATGCAGCGAAGCGACCTCCTCGTCGCGCTCGGTTCACGATTCGACGACCGAGTGACCGGCAAGGTCGCCGACTTCGCCCCTGACGCGAAGATCATTCATCTCGACATCGACCCGGCAGAGATCGGCAAGGTTCGACGTCCTGACGTCGCGATCGTCGCAGACGCGCGCGGCGCCATCGAACAGCTGACCGCTGGCGTGCTTCGCGCCGCCGGAGGTCCGATTCCGGCCTCGAAAATCGCCGCGTGGTGGGAGACCTGCAACACATGGCTCCGCGACGTCCCGTTCACCTATGACGGCAAGGGTGACGTATTAGCTGGTGGACCGCTGAAGCCGGAGTTCGTGATCGAGCAGCTGCGGGCCGCGACCCCAGAAGACACCATTCTCGTCTCTGGTGTCGGCCAGCATCAGATGTGGGCCGCGCAGTACTGGCGTTTTAACGGGCCAAGAACCTGGATCAACTCCGGTGGCCTCGGCACGATGGGCTTCGCGGTCCCAGCAGCGATCGGCGCCAAAGTGGGACGTCCCGACGCGATGGTGTGGGCGATCGATGGCGATGGCTGCTTCCAGATGACCGCACAAGAGCTCGTCACCGCCACCTCGGAGCGGATCCCGGTGAAGATCGCGATCTTGAACAACGCCTATCTCGGCATGGTTCGCCAGTGGCAGCACATGTTCTACGAAGAGCGTTACTCCGAGGTCTACCTCTCGCCGGACCTGCCGGACTACGTCTTGTGGGCTGAAGCGATGGGCTGTGTCGGCATGAAAGTCACCAACGCCGAAGATGTCCTGCCGGCGATCGAGAAGGCGAACTCGATCACGGACCGGCCGGTCGTGATCGACTTCCGTACGGATTCGATGGAGCACGTCTACCCGATGGTGCCGGCCGGGCTCTCGAATGACGAGATCCGGGTCCATCCGAGTCAGACGAAGCCGGCATGAGCACCACGCCGCTTGCGTCGTCCCGCCGAGCCGTCGCGCACCATCTGCTGGCGCTAAAGGTGGAAAACCGCGCCGGTGTACTGGTGCGGATCGCGGGGCTGTTCGCCAGGCGAGGTTTCAACATCGTCTCGCTCGTCGTCGCACCAACTGGCGATGAGCGCTTCAGCCGCGTCTCGATCGTCGTCGATGTGGAGTCGGTACCGCTCCAGCAGATCCTCGATCAGCTGAGCAAGCTCGTCAACGTGGTCGAGATTCGAGAGATCGCGCCAGACGCCGCGACCGAGCGGGAGCTCTTGCTAGCGACGGTGACCGTCGAGGAGACTTCTCGGGCGACGTTGCTCGATGCGCTCGCGGAGGTGGGGGGCATTGTCGTCGACGAGGATGCCGGTGTCGTCACGGTGATGGTGGCCGGCCATCCAGATCAGCTTGATTCCTTCGCCGCCCGGCTCGATTCGAGCGCAATCGTGGAACTGCAACGCACGGGCAGCATCGCACTTCCTAAGCTGGACTAATCGAGGTTGGCGCCAACGAGGCCGCCAACAGAACTGAAGCGAGGATCAACCCAACATGCCGAAGCTCTTCTACGCGAACGACGCTGATCGCAGTCTTATCGCCGACCGGAAGGTCGCGGTTCTCGGATACGGATCGCAGGGACACGCGCACGCCCTCAATCTGCGCGACTCCGGTATCGACGTCCGAGTAGGCCTCCGGGAGGGCTCCTCGTCGCGTGCCAAAGCAGAGGGCGCGGGGCTTCGTGTGCTCTCGATCGCCGACGCCGCCAAGGAGGCGGATCTGGTGATGATCCTCCTCCCCGACACTGATCAGGCGTCGGTCTACGACGCGGAGATCGCTCCGAATCTCGTCGAGGGCGACGCCGTGTTCTTCGCGCACGGCTTCAACATCCGTTTCGCCACTATCTCACCGGCCCCAGGCCTCGATGTCGCGATGGTCGCGCCGAAGGGCCCGGGGCACCTCGTCCGCCGGACCTACACCGAAGGCGGCGGCGTGCCCTGTCTCATCGCCGTCGACCAGGACGCGTCTGGTCACGCGATGGAGCTGGCTCTCGCGTACGCCGACGCGATCGGTGCGACGCGCGCCGGGGTGCTCGAGACCACCTTTACCGAGGAGACCGAGACCGACCTCTTCGGCGAGCAGGTCGTGCTTTGTGGCGGCCTGACCGCTTTGGTAACGGCCGGATTCGAGACGCTCGTCGACGCCGGATATCAGCCCGAGTCCGCGTATTTCGAGTGCTTGCACGAACTGAAGCTGATCGTCGACCTCATGTACGAGCAGGGAATCTCCGGAATGCGATTCTCCATCTCTGACACCGCCGAGTACGGCGATCTGACGCGAGGTCCCCGTATCATCAACACCGAGGTCCGCAAAGAGATGCGTCGGGTGCTCGACGAGATCCAAGACGGCACGTTTGCGACCGAGTGGATCGCGGAGAACCGTACCGGTCGAAAGCGCTTCTCGGAGCTGCGGCAGGCGGGTATGGAGCACCAGGTCGAGCAGGTTGGGGCTGAGCTTCGAAAGATGATGCCGTTCGTCACAGCTGGCCACGAGCGCTTCGAGGACGTGTCAGGCGGTTAGTCCCGACCGTCACGGGACCGATACTCGTCGCCCGCGGCGCGGAAGGTAGGGGGAAGTGGTGTTCGGAGATCTTGGGTATCGCCTCGACCCGTCGCGCGTGGCGCTGCTCGTCGTAGATGTGCAAAACGACTTCTGTGGTCCAGTCACCGTGACCGGTGTCGCACGCGACAACACCGCGATGAAGAAGGTGGCAGCTGCTCTTGATGAGTTGATCTCCGTCGCCCGAGCGTCAGGCGTGCCGGTGATCTTCGTTCGGACCGTGCAGGATCGTCGTGCGGACTCTCCGATTTGGCGGGCGCGCCGGGCCGATCCGTACCCGTACGAGGACGAGCTCTGCAAACCTGGGACCGAGGGGATCGAGTTCTTCTGCACGCCACCACTCGACGACGAGGCGGTCGTGACGAAACGCCGGTACGACTCGTTCATCGGCACGGATCTCGACCACCTGCTGCGCGCGACGAAGCGGGAGGCGATCGTCGCGACTGGCTGCTTGACTGACATCTGCGTGGAAACCGCGGTCCGCCACGCCGTGTCGCTTGACTACTTCGTCACTGTCGCGTCCGACTGCTGTGCCTCTTTTACCACTGAGGCACACGAGCAGGCGCTCGCGCGGATGGAACGAGCCTATGGACGCGTCGTCGACTCAGGCGTGATCGCCAATCGCTGGCGCGGATAGCCCTGCGGCTACGTCGTTCGCCGGCGACCTGGTAGGTCGCCTCCGATAACGGCGGATACCTCTGGAGCGAGATCCCTACGTCGTGCTAGCCGTTGTCGGAGAAGGCTTACAAGGTGCGTTCCGAAGGATCCGAGCATGCTAGTCAGCTGACTCGGTCGCCTTCTTTTGAGGCTTTTCGTGCGGAGCGCGCATCTCGCCCGCTGATCGGCCTCGCGAAGCAGTTCTTCCTGGCGTGCCTTCGCCACGCTCAGATCCCCGAGCGGCATCACGACGCGTCCTTCGAAGCGCCGTCGTTTTGGGTCTCTAAGTCCGGAACTCTCGAACCGACCAACCGCCACCCGCCGAGCTCGCGTTTCCAGCAGGTAGGTCCTTCGCTCTCCCAGGGACGCGTCTTTTCGAGCAGACGCTGTTGGAGGAAGAGCTGATCAGCCCAGAATCTTCGAAAGCTCGTGCGCAGCCACTCACCAGCGTGCAGCACGCTCTTTAGGGTGTCGGTTCGCGGAATCGCTTCCGCTGCTGAGTCGATAGCGCTATTCTCTGCGCTCATAAATAAGAATAGCAGTATTCAAACGCTTCTGGACTTTTTGCGCCACGAAGTCCAGCGACTAGACGCCGGAGATCGGCTCCCATCGAGTCGCGAGCTCGTTGAACGCCACCGGGTGAGTCCAATCACGGTCTCTAGAGCTGTCGCTCTCCTTGCTCAAGAGGGCGTTGTGGAGAGCCGTCCTGGATCCGGAACGTACGTGTCGGCGCTCTTCGCGCCGGCGGCGGCAGTTGACCACTCTTGGCAGACCGTTGCGCTCGCCGATCGATCGGTCGATACCGGTGGGCTCGGTCAACTATCAGACGCGGCCGAAGAGGGTGTGCTCTCGCTCGGCACGGGTTACCTCCACGCCTCGCTGCAGCCACAAAGAGCACTTGCTGCGGCTTTTGCGCACGCGGCCCGCCTCCCCGAGGTCTGGGACCGGCCACCGGTCTCGGGACTCCGGAGCCTGCGAGCGTGGTTCGCAGCCTCTGCCGGGCCTGGCATCGACGCGCACGACGTCATCATCACCCCTGGCGGTCAAGGAGCGATCTCGGCAGCGTTTCGTGCGCTCGTGCCAGCGGGTGCCCCACTCCTGATCGAGTCCCCTTCCTACCAGGGCGCTATCGCCGTGGCGAGAGCGGCAGGAATCCGTCACGTTCCAGTCCCGACCGACGCCGAGGGAATCATTCCGGAGATGCTCGTCGAGGCATTCGCCAGGACGGGTGCCCAGGCGCTCTACATACAGCCCACTTATCAGAACCCCACCGGCGCGGTTCTCAGTCCAAGTCGCCGTAGCGCCGTTCTGGCCGCTGCCTCTGCTGCTCGGGCGTTCGTGATCGAGGACGACTTCGCGCGATGGCTCTCCTTCGAGCGTCGGCCACCTTCTCCGCTCCTTCTTGACGACAAGGAGGGGAGGGTCGTTTACATCACCTCGCTCACGAAGGTCACGTCGCCTAACTTGCGGGTAGGCGCCCTGATCGCGCGCGGCCCTGTCGCTGATCGACTCCGGTCAATTCGCATCGTGGACGACATGTTCGTATCTCGGCCGATCCAAGAGGCCGCACTCGAGCTCGTGAGCGGCAACGCTTGGAACCGCCATCTGCGCGTCCTCGCGCGCTCGCTCAGTCAGCGCAGCCAGACACTCGCGAGCGCGATCGCGCTCCAGATGCGGGCTTGCCGGCTCGCGTCTCGCCCGCAGGGCGGCATACACCTTTGGGTGGCGATCCCGGAGAATCTTGACGATGTGACGGTCGCGCTGGCCGCGCAAAACAAAGGCGTCATCGTCATGCCTGGTAGGGCGTTCTTCCCGGCGGAAGAGACAGGCTCGCATCTGCGGCTCACCTTTATCGGGGTGCCGACCGAGGCCGATCTGGCCGAAGGAATCAGACGTCTCGTTGCCGCCGTACCCGAGCTCGCAGACGGACCGATCGACGCGTCGCTAGCGCGCGACTAGGCGCCTCGGGTTCGAGCCGAGATCTCCACTAGGCAGTCGGGAAACCGACGGCTTCGTAGTAGTTCTTCGCCGCGCGATGCAGTGGCACGCCGCCGCGGGCGACGTTTACCTGGTCGTAGCTGAAGGCGAGATGGCTGGTTCGAAAGAGATTCCGATTCGAGTCGAGCGCGCGTACGAGGTCAGTTACGACGTCGTCGTCGAGATCGTCTCGGCAGTACACGACTTGTGGGAGGCGCTGGACTGCAGCGACGTCGTACCAGAGCCCGCGAACAAGCCGGCGCGGCAGCACTCCTTGGGTGCCGAAGCGCTGGCCGGCGATCGTCGCCATCAGATCGGTAGGCAGCGCTATGAAGTCGAGGTCGTGATCGATCGCTGCTTCGTGCCAGTGGTGGATCTCGGGCGTGTAGCCGGAGTAGATCGTGTCGATTATGAGATCGAAGTCGCCACTCGTCGCCCACGCCTCGCGGTGGAGTTCAACGATCTGCGGATCGACGGGAACGCTTCCCTCGCGATCGTGGGTGGGAGCGAGCACCGCCCCGAATTCGCCAAGGGAGTCATCGTCCCAGCCGAAGTAGGCGAGCACCAGCGGCACCATGCCGCCGGTGGCGGCACGGATCTTGAGCGGTCGGCGTTCCTCGAGGACCTGGGCGAGGTCGGTGATCTCCGCTGAGGCCTTAGCCGCGACACCGAGCCACGTCGGGTGATTGATCAGCGCGAGCAAGCAGAGGTGGTCAAAGGGTCCGTCGACGGAGAAGGCGTCCTCGCCGTAGTACGCGTGCAGCAGTTGGGTAAGGTTCATGAAGCCCACGTCGCAACGTCCGTCGGCGACGAATCTTGCGTTGTTGAACATGAACGAGCGGGTCTCGATCTCGATGTCGTAGCCGGCTGGCTCGAGCGCGACCTTGGCGATTTCAGCAAGCGTTCCCCAAGGCGTGCCCCGCCCCGGGATTGAGGCACCTGCGAAGGTGAGCGGTCGCAAATGTGGCCCGTGTGCGGGGGGCTCAAGCATCGCAGGACCGCACTGTGCTCATAACGACGAGGGCCGCACGGCTCTTAGGCCAGACGCTCGACGACGTAATCGATGCAAGTGGTCAGCGCTTCGATGTCGCTTGGGTCAACGCCGGGGAACATCGCCACGCGAAGTTGGTTGCGACCGAGCTTGCGATACGGCTCGGTGTCCACGATCCCGTTTTGGCGAAGCGCCTTCGCGATCAGCGCCGCGTCGATACTCTCGTCGAAGTCGATGGTCCCGATGACGTGGCTGCGCTCATCGGGCTTGGCGACGAACGGCGTGGCGACGCTTGACTGCTCGGCCCAGCCGTAGAGCGTCTCGGCAGAGCGGTCAGATCGAGATGCCGTCCACTCGAGGCCACCTTCCGCGTTGAACCAGTCGAGCTGCTCGGCGAGGAGGAACAGCGTCACGAGCGCCGGCGTGTTGTAGGTCTGCTCCAGTCGGGAGTTGTCGATCGCGATGTTGAGGTCCAAGATCGCCGGGATGTGCCGACCGGTGGCGGCGATTGCGGCGCTGCGCTCGAGCGCGGCAGGTGAGAGCGCCGCTAACCAGAGACCACCATCTGATCCGAACGACTTCTGCGGTGCGAAGTAGTACGCGTCGGTCTCGCTCGGATCGAATCGGATACCGCCTGCGGCCGAGGTGGCGTCGACGAGCACGAGGCCGTCGGCGACGCTCCCGTCGTCGTGGCGTGGCCGGAGGAGCTCCATCTGGACTCCGGTCGAGGTCTCGTTCTGGGTGAGGCAGTACGTGTCAACGCTCGCGTCAGCAATCGCGTCGGGGTGAGTGCCTGCTTCGGACTCAAGCACAGTCGGGGCGCCGATAAATGGTGCCTGTTCGGCGGCTTGGGCGAACTTCGAGGAGAACTCACCGAAGGAGAGGTGCTGGCTCTTCTCGTTTATAAGGCAGAAGGTTGCGATGTCCCAAAAAGCGGTCGCGCCGCCGTTTCCGAGCACGATCTCGTATCCCTCTGGAAGCCCGAAAAACGTGACGAGACCCTCTCGAACGCGTTTGACCATGTTCTTCACTGGCGCCTGGCGATGCGAGGTCCCGATGTAGGACTTTCCCGTTTCGATGAGCGCCTGGAGGCTTGACGAGCGCACTCGCGAGGGTCCGGCGCCGAATCTCCCGTCGACCGGTTTGATCGCGGTGGGGATCTCGATGTCTGGCATTACTTCCTCCTGTGATCGACTCGCCGTGCGCGTTTTTTGCTTGTCCCCCGCCTGTGTAAGCATTGCAGGTATGGCAACCTTGGCTGACATCAGTTTCGACCCAACCGTGCCGCGCCCGCGTATTTCGCGGCGAGTTGGCCGCGTCGCTCCGTCCGCGACGTTGGCTATCGATGCCAAGGCCAAGGCGCTTAAGGCATCTGGTCTCGACATTGTCGGCTTCGGCGCCGGCGAGCCGGACTTTCCTACGCCGGACGCGATCGTCGAGGCCGCCGTCGCTGCCTGCAGGGACGAGGCGAATCACCGCTACACGCCGACCGCCGGGCTCCTCGAGCTCCGGCAGGCGATCGCGGACAAGACCAAGCGGGACTCGGGTTACGCGGTGAGCGCGATGCAGGTGCTCGTGACCAACGGTGGCAAGCACGCGATTGCGAACGCGTTCGCAACGATCCTCGATCCCGGCGACGAGGTTCTCGTCCCAGCGCCGTACTGGACGACCTACCCCGAATCGATTGAGCTCGCCGGTGGCGTGCCGGTCGTCATCCCAACCGACGCCGCCAGCGGATTCAAGGTGACCGTCGAGCAACTCGAGCAGTACTCGACTCCCCGGACCAAGCTGTTGCTGTTCGTATCGCCGTCCAACCCGACCGGCGCGGTCTACCGGCGCGACGAGATCGCGGCGCTCGGCAGCTTCGCCGCCGAGAAGGGCTGGTGGGTCCTCACCGACGAGATCTACGAGCACCTGGTCTATGGCGACGCCGAGCAGCACTCGATGCCGGTGGTGGTGCCAGAGCTCGCGGATCGCTGCATTGTCGTGAACGGCGTCGCAAAGACCTACGCGATGACCGGTTGGCGACTTGGCTGGATGATCGCTCCGCTCGACATCATCGAGGCAGCGACCAACCTGCAGTCCCAGGAGACCTCGAACGTCAACAACGTGGCGCAACGCGCGGCGCTTCGGGCGGTGTCGGGTGACCTCTCGGCGGTGGCGATGATGCGTGAGTCCTTCGACCGACGACGTCGGATCATCCATCAGCTGCTCTCGTCGATTCCCGGCGTGATCTGCCCCGTTCCCGAGGGCGCGTTCTACGCGTTCCCCTCCTTCGAGGGCCTACTCGGCAAGGAGATCAGGGGCAAGCGGTCGACGAATACGCTCGAGCTCGCCGAGGTAGTCCTCGAGGAGGCGATGGTGGCATTCGTGCCAGGCGAGGCGTTCGGTGCACCTGGTTATGCGCGGTTCTCCTATGCGGTCGCTGAGGCAGATGTCATCAAGGGCGTGAACCGCGTCGGTGAGCTCTTCGCCGAGGCCAAGCCCTAAACGACGTTTTCGGTAACTGCCGGCTCGCGGTCGCGCCCCGGTTGGACGAGTAACGGCGAGCGCGAGTTCGCCCAAGATGTAGGAAACTGCTGGGGTAACTCACGTCCGCGCGCGACGCGCAGCTCGCCTAACTACACACGATGTCATCGCTGAGTCTGAATATGGGAAGGAATCACGTCAATGAGGATCCTGGTAACCGAGAAGCTCGCGCCGAGCGGTCTCGATGCGATGGCTCTGGCAGGTCACGACGTCGACGTGCAGCTCGACCTCAGCCCAGAGGCGCTCTGTGAGGCGATCAAGGGCGCGCACGCACTCGTCGTCCGGTCAGCCACCAAGGTGACCGCATCTGTCCTCGAGGCTGGAACTGACTTGATCGTCGTTGGCCGCGCCGGCGTAGGTATCGACAACGTCGACGCGGAGGCCGCGACCCAACGCGGCGTGATGGTAGTGAACGCGCCCGAGTCGAACATCGTCTCCGCCGCGGAGCACGCGTTCGCGCTCTTGCTCGCACAGGCTCGAAATATCCCCCAGGCACACTCCGCCCTCGTCGCTGGACGCTGGGAGCGGTCGAAGTGGGAGGGTGTCGAGCTACTCGGAAAGACGCTCGGCATAGTCGGACTCGGTCGTATCGGCGCGCTGATAGCGCACCGTGCGCAGGCGTTCGGTATGCGCTGCATCGCCTACGACCCCTACATAACCCCGGAGCGCGCGGCGCAACTCGACGTCGAGCTCCGCACCCTCGACGAGGTTGTCGCGGAGGCGGATTTCGTGACGATCCACCTCCCGAAGACCAAAGAGACCACCGGGCTGTTCGGCGCGGAACTCTTTGCCAAGGCCAAGCCGACGCTTCGCATCATCAACGCGGCGAGAGGCGGCATCATCGACGAGCAGGCACTCGCGCAAGCGATCTCCGCGGGTCAGATCGCTGGAGCGGCGATCGACGTCTTCGAGGCGGAGCCGACCACCGAGTCGCCACTGTTCGCGCTCGATCGCGTGGTCGTCACGCCACACCTCGGCGCGTCGACCGGAGAGGCGCAGGACAAAGCAGGCGAGCAGATCGCCGAGCAGATCATCTTGGCCCTAAACGGCGATTTCGTTCCGTTCGCGGTCAACGTCTCGGCGAGAGGCGCCTCGGCAGCGGTGCGTCCCTACATTGGCCTCGCCGAACGACTCGGCCGATTCTTCGGCGCGCTGACGCTCGACGTCGCAAGCGAGATCGAGGTGGAGTACCAAGGTGCGCTCTCACTCGAGGAGACCAGCATGCTCACGCTCTCGGTGATGAAGGGCCTCTTCGCTCAGTCGAGCGACGAGGCGGTCTCCTACGTGAACGCACCGCTGCTCGCCGAAGGGCACGGCGTCTCGCTTCGAGAAGTGAAGACGGCGCAGTCGCCTGATCACCTGAGCATGATTACGGTTCGTTCGAGCGAGCACTCCGTTGCCGGGACCTTGGTCGCAGGCGACAGCTCGAAGCCGCAGATCGTCTCGGTGGACGACCACTCTGTCGAGGTATCACCGACGGAGTTCATGTTGGTGGTTCGAAATGACGATCGGCCGGGCATGATCGGCGTTGTAGGGACCGCGGTCGGAGCTGCAGGTGTCAGCATCGTCAACATGGCGGTCGGTCAGACCCAAGGCGGGGGCACGGCGATGATGGTGCTGGCACTGGATCGGCCACTTGGGGCCGAGGTCGTCGAGGAGCTTCGAGCTTCAGACGGCATTCAAGCCGTCAGCCCGGTAAACGTGATCTGAAACGAGAGCCCGCGCTACGGGCGGCGCTTCGGGCCGCGCATACCCGCGCGCTTGACGGGTAGTGGGTCAAAGTCCCACTACCGCTTGACGCCTGGGCATTGCTCTGCGACCATTTAGCGATGACGATTTCTTGCTTTGACGGACTCCTCCTTACGTAACGGCGAGCGCTAATCGCTCGCCACGACCTCCTGCGCCTTTGGCCGGGAGGTTTTTTATTTGCCGATGACGACCTGAAGGGTGACGATGCCACCAGCCAACGTGACACCAAAACAGATGCCATTCGAGAAGTACCGCTCCTATGAGCCGGTGAACATCCCCGACCGAACGTGGCCATCGGCAGTGTTGGACCATGCCCCGATCTGGTGTGCGGTGGACCTCCGCGACGGTAACCAGGCGCTTATCGATCCGATGGATCGGTCCCGCAAGCTTCGGATGTTCCAGACCTTGGTGGCGATGGGCTTCAAGGAGATCGAGGTTGGCTTCCCGTCTGCGTCACAACCCGACTACGACTTCGTGCGCCTCTTGATCGAAGAGGACCTGATCCCCGATGACGTCTGGATACAGGTGCTCGTACAGTGCCGAAGCGAGCTCATCGAGCGCACCTATCGGTGCCTGCGCGGTGCCAAGAATGCGATTGTCCACTTCTACAACTCGACGTCGGTCCTGCAGCGTCGAGTCGTCTTCGGCCTCGACAAGGACGGCATCACGCGGATCGCAACAGGCGCGGCCGAGCAGTGCAGGTCGCTCGAGTCGACGCTTGTAGGAACGAATCTGCGTTATGAGTACTCACCTGAGTCCTTTACTGGCACCGAGATCGACTACTCCATCGAGATCTGCGCGGCGGTGATCGACGTGATCGACCCCACCCCGGAGGTGCCACTCGTCCTCAACCTGCCCGCCACAGTCGAGATGTCGACCCCGAACATCTACGTCGACCTGATCGAGTACTTCCATCGCCACATACCGCGGCGTGACTCGATCGTGTTGTCGCTCCACCCCCATAACGACCGCGGCTGCGCAATCGCCGCAGCCGAGCTCGGCCAGATGGCCGGCGCGGACCGCGTCGAGGGATGTCTCTTCGGCAACGGTGAACGGACGGGGAACGTGGACCTGGTCACCTTGGCGTTGAACCTCTTCTCCCAAGGGATCGATCCGAAGCTCGACTTCTCCGACATCGACGCGGCGAGGCGAGTCGCTGAGTATTGCAACCGTCTGCCGGTGCACCCACGTCACCCCTACGTCGGCGATCTCGTATTTACCGCCTTCTCCGGATCGCACCAGGACGCGATCAAAAAAGGTATGGCTGCGCTTGCGGAGAGCTACGAGCTCTGGGAGGTACCGTATCTCCCGATCGACCCGCACCACGTGGGCCGGAGTTACGAGGCGGTTATCAGGGTCAACTCCCAGTCCGGCAAGGGAGGTGTGGCCTACATCATGGAGGTCGAACACGGCCTGGTGCTGCCTCGTCGGCTCCAGATCGAGTTCTCCCAGGCGATCCAGCACGTCACAGAGGACACCGGGACCGAGATCTCACCGGCGGAGATGTGGAAGGTGTTCTCCGACGAGTATCTCGCCGCATCCGCGATCGAGCTCGTCGGACACGAGGTCACCCACAGCGGCGACGCCGACACGATCATGGCCCAGCTGCGCGTCGACGGCGACGAGGTGATGATCAAGGGCACGGCGAAGGGGCCGATCGCGGCGTTCGTCGCCGGACTTCGCGACGAGCTCGGTATCGAGATCGATGTCCTCGACTACTCCGAGCATGCGGTCACCTCGGGCGCTGGCGCCAACGCCGTCGCATATGTCGAGACCAAGTCGCCCTCGGGCGCGACACGGTGGGGAGTCGGCGTCGACGAGAGCATTCTCACTGCAGGGCTTCGGGCGGTGGTTTCGGCTGTGAACGGCCGAACTGTCTGAGGTGCTCCGGAGCTAGGGAGGTTTGGCGCGAGCTACTCGATCGAATCGGACTTGCCAATTCGCGCGCTGCGGTCAGGCTCGGGCGGTCGGAAGAAGCACTCGTGACCGCTTGGACTCGAAATCGGCGATCTCGTCGGTGAACGCGAGCGTGACGCCGATGTCGTCGAGTCCACCGAGGAGGCGCAGTCGCGCGTCGTCGTCGAGCTCGAATGAGCTCGTCAGCCCGATCGCGGGGGCCTCGACGCTTCGGCGCTCGACGTCGATTGTGATCTCCAAGTTCGGATCCTTTTCGACCGCATCGAGCAGGGCCCGGTCGACTTCGGGCGTGACGATGACCGGCACGAGACCTGATCGCGTCGAGTTGTTGCGGAAGATGTCGCCGAACTTGGGGCTGATCACTGCCTTGAATCCGTAGTCATGCAGCGCCCAGACTGCGTGCTCACGCGACGAGCCGATACCAAAGCTCGGGCCGGCGATCAGAATCGTCGCCCCTGCATACTGCGGTTGGTTCAAGACGAAGTTCCGGTCGTCTCGCCATTCGGCGAAGAGCCCCGCTCCGAATCCAGTGCGTTCTATGCGCTTTAGCCATTCCGAGGGGATGATCTGGTCGGTGTCGACGTCGGAGCGGTCCAGAGGAAGTGCGCGGCCGGTGATGCTTCGTACGGGTTCCATGGTGTCCTAACTGAGGTCGGCCGGGCTTGCGAAGTGTCCGGCGATCGCGGTTGCAGCAGCGACTGCTGGCGAGACGAGGTGCGTCCTGCCCCCTCGTCCCTGTCGCCCTTCGAAGTTGCGGTTGGAGGTCGATGCGGCACGTTCGCCCGGTGAGAGCGTGTCGGGGTTCATCCCGAGACACATCGAACAGCCCGCCTCGCGCCACTCAAAGCCTGCCTCGAGGAATGTCTTGTCGAGCCCCTCGGCCTCGGCTTGAGCCTTGACGCGCTGTGATCCAGGTACCACCAGTGCGCGGACGCCAGACTTCACCTTGTGGCCGGCGACGACGCTCGCTGCAAGCCGAAGGTCCTCGATCCTGCTGTTCGTGCACGAGCCGATGAACACGGTGTCGACCGGCACGTCGACGATCGCGGTGCCTGCCGCGAGGTCCATGTAGCGAAGTGCGCGTTCTGCAGCTTCGCGCTCGCCGGAATCGACGTACTCCGCCGGGTCGGGGATTCGCCCGTCGATCGGGATCACCTGACCTGGGTTCGTGCCCCACGTCACGTGCGGGCGGATCTCGGCGGCGTCGAGCGTGATGACGGTGTCGAACACGGCGTCCTCGTCGCTTCGAAGCGATCGCCAGTCCTCGACCGCTGCATCGAAGTCAACTCCTACCGGAGCTCGGTCCCTGCCGCGCAGGTACTCGAAGGTCACGTCGTCTGGCGCGACCATCCCGGCGCGAGCGCCCGCCTCGATCGACATGTTGCAAAGCGTCATGCGGCCTTCCATCGAGAGTGCCTCGATCGCGCTCCCGCGGTACTCGATGACGTGGCCGATCCCACCTCCCGTACCAAGCCTGCCGATGATCGCGAGCGTGATGTCCTTGGCCGTTACTCCCGGCGGAATAACGCCGTTGACCTCGACGGCCATCGTCTTTGGCAAGCGCTGCGGCAGCGTCTGGGTGGCGAGCACGTGCTCGACCTCTGACGTGCCGATCCCGAATGCGAGCGCTCCGAATGCACCATGGGTCGACGTGTGACTGTCGCCGCAGACGATCACCATCCCAGGTTGGGTAACGCCCTGCTCTGGTCCGATGACGTGGACGATGCCCTGGTTCGGGTGGCCCATCGGGTAGAGCGTGATACCGAACTCGGCACAGTTGGCGTCGAGCGCCTCGAGCTGCTTCCTCGAGATCTCGTCCGCGATCGGCTTGTCGATGTCCTTGGTCGGCACGTTGTGGTCCGCAGTCGCAAGCGTCAGGTCGGGTCGACGAACCGTCCGGCCTTCCATGCGCAGTCCCTCGAAGGCCTGGGGCGAGGTGACCTCGTGGACAAGGTGCAGGTCGATGTAGAGCAGGTCGGGCTCGTTGCCGTCGCCGTGATGGACCACGTGACGGTCCCAGACCTTCTCCGAAAGTGTCTTTCCCACCGGTTCTCCTTGCCCGACTTGTCGCTACAACGCTGTAGCGGACCTGCAGTCACTCGACCGAGACGATCTCGACTGAAAGCTTCCCATTCGGCGCGTCATAGGTCACGACGTCGCCAGCCCGCTTACCGAGCAGTGCCTGGCCGAGTGGCGACCCTGGCGAGACTACGGGGTATTCGCCGTGTCGCTCTTCGATCGAGCCGAGCAGGTAGTGCTCGACGTCATCGTCACCCTCGTAGCGAAAGCCCACGACGGTGCCGGTCGAGACGACGCCGGCTGGTGCTGACGAACCCGCGACGATAACCGCCTGATCGAGGGTCGCTTGCAGCTGGCGGATCCGAGCCTCCATCTTGCCCTGTGCGTCCTTTGCAGCGTGATAGTCGCCGTTTTCTGACAGGTCACCGAGGGCGCGCGCCGCTTCGATGGCGCGCGCGATGTCGATCCGACCGCGAGTCGTTAAATCTTCAAGTTCCTCCACGAGCCGTGCGTGCGTCTCTGGAGAAAGATAGGTGTCACTCATCAGCGATCGAGGGTAGTCGGGAATCCCCTGCCGTCGGCACACGCGCTTGTCGCTTTGCTAGCGGTGGGTAAGCCGGCGAGCCGAATCTGCTGCTCAGTGCGTTCTCGCCCGCTTGGGGCAGCGCGAAGTCGAGTCGGTGCTGACGGATTGACGTGTTGGTTTTCAGCCGCGAGACTTACGCTGTGATGCGGACGACCGGGAGCTTCGTAATTCCATAACGGCGCACCCTGTTTGGGGAGTGCGCCGAGCCGTCCACGCTGTGGACGGCTTTTTTGTTGCTCGGGTCTGGTCAGCCTTCTCTCTGGACAGATCGAAGGCTGGAGTGCGCGGACGCGATGTGCAAGGAAGGTAGAAGGAGTCGAGATGGCGAAGTACAACCTGGCAGTGATCGGTGGGGATGGCATCGGACCGGAGGTCTCCGAGGAGGCGCTGAAGGTAATTCGAGCTGCCGGCGTGTCGTTCGACGCTGTCCACTACGACCTTGGTGCTGCTCACTATCTAAAGACGGGCGAGGTGCTCCCGGACTCGGTGCTCGAGGAGCTACGTCGGGCTGACGCGATCGTGCTCGGCGCGGTCGGGCCGCCGATCGGCTCGACCGAGGTGCCGTCCGGCCTGCTCGAGCGGGGCCTGTTGCTCCGTCTCAGATTCGAGCTGGATCTCTACATCAACCTTCGCCCGTTCAACGGCGTTCCTGGATCGATCGCTCCGCTCGCGGATTTCATCGTGATCCGCGAAAATACCGAGGGGCCCTATGCGGGCGAGGGCGGCCAACTTCGCCGCGGCACGCCGTTCGAGGTCGCGACACAAGGCTCGGTCAACACTCGACACGGCGTCGAGCGCTGCGTGCGCTTCGCATTCGCACTCGCTAACTCCCGGCCGAGAAAGCACCTCACACTCGCTCACAAGACGAACGTGCTGCAGTTCTCGGGTGATCTTTGGCAGCGCACGTTCAACGAAGTGGCGACGGAGTTTCCCGAGGTCCGCGTCGCCTACAACCACGTGGACGCGGCTTGCATCTACTTCGTGACCGACGCCGCGCGCTACGACGTGGTCGTGACCGACAACCTCTTCGGCGACATCTTGACCGACCTCGGCGGCGCGGTGACCGGAGGAATTGGTCTTGCCTCGTCTGCGAACTTGAACCCCGATCGGACCGGCCCGTCGCTCTTTGAGCCGGTGCACGGCGCGGCGCACGATATCGCCGGGAAGAACGTCGCCAACCCCCTGGCGGCGATACGGTCGTCCGCGATGATGCTTGATCACCTAGGTGAGACCGAAGCAGCGGCTCGCATCACCGACGTTGTTCTGGCTTTGCAAAGCGAGCTTGCGACGGCAGTTGACCAGCCGAGCACGACCGCAATCGGTGACCTAGTCGCGGGGAGGCTCTGAGATGCCGCTAACGCCAACTGCGAAGATCTGGATGGATGGAGAGCTTGTCGATTGGGACAAGGCGACCATCCACGTGCTCACGCACTCGCTGCACTACGGCACTGCGGTCTTTGAGGGCATTCGTGCCTACCCGACGGCGAAAGGGCCGGCCGTATTCCGCCTAAAGGAGCACATTGCTCGCCTGTTTCGCTCGGCGCACATCCTCGATCTCGACATCCCCTACAGCGAGGTGGAGATAAGTCGCGCGGTTCGCGACACCGTGCGTGCGAGCGGCCTCGACGGTTGTTACATCCGCCCGCTCGTCTATCTCGGCTACGGCGAGATGGGCCTGAACCCGTTGCTCTCGAAGGTCGCGGTCTCAGTGGCGGTGTGGCCGTGGGCCGCGTACCTCGGCGAGGAGGGCGTCGCCAACGGAATCCGGCTGAAGGTGAGCTCGTGGGCCCGGCACGACTCGAGGTCCATGCCAACCGCGGCCAAGGCAACCGGCATGTACATCAACTCCTCCTTGGCCAAGGTCGAGGCGGTCCGGGCTGGCTACGACGAGGCGCTAATGCTCACCACCGACGGGTTCATCTCTGAAGGCACTGGTGAGAACCTCTTCCTCGTTCGTGACGGCGCGATCGTCGCCACGCCGAACTCCGCAGTCGGCGCCCTCGAGGGCATCACCGCCTCGGCCGTCCGCAAGATCGCGACCGATCTCGGTTACCCCTATCGCGAGGAGCTGACACGACGTCCCGATCTCTATCTCGCCGACGAGGCCTTCCTAACCGGCACCGCGGCCGAGATCGTCCCGGTGGCAAGCGTCGACGATCGAGAGGTCGGCTCCGGGAAACCAGGGCCCGTAACACAGGCTATTCAGCAGGTCTTCTTCGAGACAGTGCGTGGGGAACGTGACGAGTACAGCGACTGGCTCGACTACGTCGGCTGAATGCTCCCGGGCTTGGAGCACCATGAGACCCGCGACAGTACTGCCGTCGCTTGGTGATCGAGGGCCGAGTCGGGGAGGAGTGACGCGATGACTGAGCCTGAGCACGTGCACGACACGACCCTGCACGTCGACGCGAGCGCGCTCGGTCTTCCCTCCTCGGTGCAGGTCTACGACACCACGCTTCGAGACGGCTCCCAGCAAGAGGGCATCTCGCTCACGATCGACGACAAGTTGCGCGTCGCTGAGCAGCTCGATCACCTTGGCGTGGCGTTCATAGAGGGCGGCTATCCAGGCGCGAATCCGAAAGATGCGGAGTTCTTTCAGCGGGCGAGTCGTGAGTTGCACCTAAAGAGCGCTTCGCTTGTCGCATTCGGATCGACGCGGCGCGCAGGAGCGCGGGTACAAGACGATCCGCTCGTTGCCGAGCTCCTCCGGGCCGACACCGACGCCGTCTGTATCGTTGGCAAGGCATCGGAGCTGCACGTCACCGAGACCCTGCGCACCTCGCTCGATGAGGCGGTCGCGATGGTCTCCGACACCGTTGCCTACCTGAACGCCGAGGGTCGGCGGGTCTTCTTCGACGCCGAGCACTTTTTCGACGGCTACTTCGAGGCCTCGGAGTTCTCCCGCCGCGTACTTGAGGCGGCAGAGCAGGCTGGAGCCGAGGGGCTCGTGCTTTGTGACACCAACGGCGGCATGCTGCCGAGCCAGGTCGCCGAGGTGCTCGGAACGATTCGCCAGCAGACCTCTGCGGTGCTCGGTGTCCACTTCCACAACGACTCCGGGTGCGCTATCGCCAACACGCTTGCCGGGGTCTACGAGGGTGCGACGCAGATTCAAGGCTGCGTCAACGGCTACGGCGAGCGGGCAGGCAATGCCGACCTCTGTTCGGCGATCGCCAATCTGACGTTGAAGCTCGGCGTCGAGACGATTCCCCGGGAGCGAATCGCCTTGATCACGCCGGTGTCTCGACACGTTGCAGAGATCGTGAACATCGCCGTCGACCCACAACGCCCCTACGTCGGCAAGAGCGCCTTTACGCACAAGGCGGGTCTGCACGCGAGCGCGATCGCCAGGCGCCGTGACGCTTATGAGCATGTCGATCCGGACTCGGTGGGCAATGGCACCCGGGTCGTCGTCTCCGAGCTCGCCGGTCGTTCGACGCTTGCGATGAAGGCAGAGGAGCTCGGCATCACGCTCGATTCGGCGTCGGTGTCGAACGTGTTGGAGACGCTAAAGGCACTTGAGCGCGACGGCTACCACTTCGAGGTCGCCGACGGCTCCTTGGAACTGTTGATGCGTGCCGCGGCGGACGGGGTGAAATCGCTCCAGCAGTACTTCGAAGTCGAGTCGCTGTCGGTCGTTACGGGCTGGGTGGAGTCTGCAGCACGTGATTCGGCGGCTGAGCGCATCGTCCACCCATGGGACCGAGACGGCGACTTGACCACGGAGGCGACGATCAAAGTGCGAGTCGACGGCGACCTCGTGGTCGCTACGGCGAAGGGCAACGGCCCGGTCCATGCCCTCGATGCAGCGCTTCGCAGTGCCATCGGGTCGTACTTCCCTGAGCTCGCGTTGTTGCACCTCACCGACTATCGCGTGCGCGTGCTCAACACCGCGGAGGGCACGGCCGCCGTGACGCGTGTCTTGATCGACCTCGCCGACCAAGAAGGGCAGTTCTCGACGATCGGCGTCTCGGAGAACATCATCGAGTCATCGTGGCAGGCGCTCGTGGACGGGATCGTCTTTGGTCTTGTGCGTGCCGAGCGGCATCGGAGCGAGATGGGGGATTCGTCTGCGACCAACTAGCCTTCGGCCATGACTCAGCCGAAGTTCACTCCGGTACTCATCGAAGATGAGGTGCGCAAGGCCACGAAGCTCGGCGTGCCGCGCCCATGGGCGCCGCATCGTCCTTCGGAGTTCCGTCCTGGCCCGCTGCCGCGAGGCGGAGCGTCGGGGGCGCCCGGTCCTGACCAGGGCTACGCGCTCACGCTCGCCAAGCGCCTGACCCCACGTGTGGTGTTGGGTGAAGGGGAGCACATGGACGACGCGCTCGCCGCCGCGCTCGCTATCGGCATGCGCCGGGCGGCGATCTTCGGGCGCGCGCCCGTGTCGGCGGACCTTGAGTTTGCGCTCGCGTCGCTTGGATTTCTCGCGCCCGTCGATGCGGCGACGGCGAGCAGGCGCCAGAAATTGATCTCTGGACTCTCACATGACTACTTCCGTCAGCGAAGGCTCGCCGATATCTGCGATGACGCCGCCCTTCGTGCGCCGATCGGTGCGAACGGGGCCTTCTTGCTCACCGCAGCGGAGTCCGTGCTCTAAGCACCTGCGGAGCTCGTCGGTAGGTCCGGTCGAGCACGCAAGGCGTATCGCCTCTGTCGCGTAGAGCGTCGGCCGTAGGCCGTAGACTCATAACGGACTCGATCGCTCTCGTCCTACCTCGCCCATGTTGAACGCCACTGACCTCGAGCTCGCCGCGGGCGGCAGGCTTCTTATCGCGCCGGTCTCCTTCCAGATTCGGCCAGGCGACCGTATCGGTCTCGTCGGGAGAAACGGCGCCGGCAAGACCTCACTTGCGCGAGTGCTCTCGAGCGAAGCGATTCCAGCCGCGGGATCACTTCGGCAGACCGGTGGCGTGGCATACCTACCCCAGGATCCTCGCACGGGGGATCTGACGGTCTCGGTACGCGACCGTGTGCTGTCCGCGCGTGGACTCGACGTCATCAGCGGTGAGCTCGCCCACACGGCAGAGGCGATGGCGACCGAGGACCCAGTCGCACAAGAGGCGGCGCTTGCCAAGTACGGCCGGCTCGAGGAGCGGTTCCTCACACTTGGTGGATGGGCCGCAGAAGCTGAAGCAGGCTCGTTGATCTCAAGCCTCGGCCTTCCCGAGCGCCTCTGGTCACAGCCGCTTTCCACGCTCTCGGGAGGTCAGCGACGTCGTGTCGAGCTCGCCCGCGTGCTGTTCTCTGGCTCTGAGACGTTGCTGCTCGACGAGCCGACGAACCACCTCGACGCAGATTCAATCAACTGGCTACGTGGCTACCTTCGCGGCTACGAGGGCGGGTTCTTGCTGATCACCCACGACACCGCGCTGCTAGAGGCGGTGTGCAACAGGGTCTTCCACCTAGACGCCAACCGTGCAGAGCTCGAGGTGTACAACCTCACCTGGAAGCTGTATCTCACCCAGCGAGCCGATGACGAGCGTCGAAGAGTTCGCGAGCGCCAGAATGCCGAGCGGAAGATCGTGGCGCTTAAAAGCCAGGCCGACAAGATGCGCGCAACCGCTACGAAGGCTCGCGCTGCCCATCAGCTCGACCGTCGCGCCGAGCGCCTCGCCGTCGGATTACCGGGCGAGAGCTCGTATGACAAGGTCGCCAAGCTTCGCTTCCCTGAGCCGGCACCGTGTGGCAAGACGCCGCTCGCTGCAAAGGGGCTCACCAAGCGGTATGGATCCCTCGAGATTTTTGCTGAGGTGAATCTCGCGATCGACAGGTCGAGCAGGGTCGTCATCCTCGGACTAAACGGTGCAGGAAAGACGACGTTGCTTCGCCTGCTCGCCGGTGTCGATGAGGCAGATTCCGGTGAGGTGCTCGACGGGCACGGCGTTCGCGTTGGCTACTACGCACAAGAGCACGAGACACTCGACGCTTCGGCGAGCGTGTTTCAAAACGTTCGCCGGCAGGCTCCAGCCGATGTCACCGACGTCGAGCTTCGGCGAATTCTCGGCGCGTTCTTGTTCGGTGGCGAACGTATCGAACAGGCCGCTGGCACGCTCTCTGGAGGTGAGAAGACGCGACTCGCATTGGCGACCCTTGTGGTGTCGCGTGCCAACGTCTTGCTCTTGGACGAGCCGACGAACAACCTCGACCCAGCGAGTCGTGAGGAAGTGCTGGCATCGCTTGCGCACTATGCAGGGGCCATCGTGTTGGTCACGCACGATCCCGGAGCCGTGGAAGCGCTCTCTCCGGATCGCGTGTTGCTCATGCCAGATGGGGTGGAGGATCACTGGAGTCCGGAGTTGGCGGACCTCATTGCCTTGGCCTGAGATCGTGTTGGCCAAAAGGTCTCGCGGTCGGGTCGATGCAGTGGGTCGAGTCGCTTTGCTTATGTTGTGCAACACGCGTACCGGTAGCTCCAAGCAAGCGACGACAGCCTCGACCGGTACGGCTGCGAGGAGTTTCTGGAGCACCTGGTATCGCCGCAGTCGAGCCGATGCTTCCACCTTGGCTGACACCGCCTCGAACCCTTCAAGTTGTGACCGCGAATCGTGAGACGCTAGGAAGGTGGCGATGGACGAAACTGGGCCTGAGGCAACAGCACCGACCTCGCCGTCGCCCGACCCCATGGTGCCTTCACTGCTGTTTGTCGATCCTGGAGCGGCCGGGCCTTCGACCGATGCAGAGGTGCCTTCCGCGGTCGGTCCACAAGAAGGGTCGGACGCAGCGTCAGATCCGGCATCGCGCGGCCCGGTGTCGCGTCGTCGTGCTGGGCTCGCAGTGGTGCTTCTCGCCGTACTACTGGCTGGATGCGCCGGCGCGGCGATCGGTGTGGTGGTGGGCTCGCGCTCAACGCGCGTGATCGGCGCTGGAACACTTACCTACCCGCCGCCGGGTAGTTCGACGCTGCCGCATGGCGCGGCTTCGTTGAACGCGATTGCCAAGTCCCTCACACCGAGCGTCGTCGACATCGATACCTCTGTCGAAGAGGGCCTGCGTGTCGGCGAGGCGGCAGGGTCGGGGATGATCCTTACTGCAAGCGGCGAGGTGCTGACGAACAACCACGTCGTCGAACACGCGGCGAGCATCTCTGTTGTGATCTACGGAAGATCTCGCCCCGTTGCCGCGAAGGTTGTCGGCGTGGACACGGTCCACGACGTCGCACTCCTGCAGCTGACGGGGGTGAGCTCACTCCCACACGTGGTGCTTGGCGATTCAGCGGACCTCAAGGTCGGTGACGGTGTGGTGGCGATCGGAAATGCACTTGGACTCGGTGGGCCGCCCGCAGTGACCGGTGGTGCGGTTGGAGCGCTCGATCAGTCTATTAACGCGACCAACGAGGTCACGCCGTCGAGCGAGAGCCTGAGCGGACTGATCGAGACCAACGCACGGATTCAGCCGGGAGACTCCGGGGGTCCACTTGTCGATGCCGCGGGCCACGTCGTTGGAATGGACACCGCGGCGGCCTCGACTGACGCGGGAGCATTGATCGGCTTCGCGATACCGATCAACCAAGCGATCGCAATCGCGAAGAACATCGAGAGGGGCGACGCCACAAACGGCATCATCGTCGGACTCTCCGCGTATCTCGGGGTCGAGGTCCCAGCTTCCACCAGCGGGCATGCAGGTGCTCGGGCAACTGGGCAGTTTGTCGAGGCCGTTATTCCAGGTGGTCCGGCCGCGAGCGCGGGCGTCGTGGCAGGCGACACCATCACCGCGATAGACGGGAGAGCATTAAGCGACAAGTCGTCCTCGCTGACCGCGATCTTGGATGAACTCCGACCAGGTGTCTCGGCGCGCCTGAGAGTCGTCAATCTGAAGGGCGCGGCCTCGATGCTTCCCGTGGTGCTAGGCGGCATCCCGAGTTAGGCAAGCGTCGTCTGGACGCGGTTCGCGGGCTTAGGAGCCACGCTTGGGCCGCAGTGGACGAGCTACAGCTCGTTGACGTCGCGTGAGATCCTTCCCTGATGGCGCTTCGTGACGCTTCGCCGCTTCACTTAAGTGATTGGAAGTCCAAGAGCGTCATCGGCGTGGCGCTCGTCGCGCTTTGCGCTGGCTTTGGTCAGTTCGGCGCTGTCGCCGCGCTAGGAAACGTCGCCAAGGGCTTCGGGCACGTTGTGTCGGGCACCACCATCGCCGATCAAGCTGGACTTTCCGGCACGACGATCGGAATCGGCCTCGGCGTCCTTCGTCTGGCCTCGTTGGTGGCGATGCCGCTTACCGCGATCGCGGACCGAATCGGCCGACGACGGGTGCTCCTTGGATGTTGTGCGATTGGATTAGTCGCGACGGTGGGCGCGTCCGCGAGCCCGAGCTTTTGGTGGTTCGTGGCGATCTTCGCCGTCGGCCGCCCGCTCCTTTCGGCTTCCACGGCCGTTGGAAGTGTCGTCGTCGCCGAGATCACCGACGCGCCCAATCGAGCCCGTGGGGTCGCACTGGTCACCGCCGGCTTCGGTGCCGGATCGGGGCTCGTCGCCCTCTTGCACGGAGCGGCGTCAGGCTTCTTTGGGTTTCGCGGTCTGTTCCTCTTGGCCGTCATTCCACTCGCCTTCATGCCGTTCATCGGTCGACTCGTCTCTGAGACAGGTCGCTTCGAGGTGGCGAAGGCGAGGTTCGCGACCGCGCCCCCGATGCTTGGCACCGGTCATCGACGACTCCTTGGTCGTCTAGTTGTTGTCGCGATGATCTCATTCGGCGTCGCCGAAACGAGCGGGCCCGCTACGGGATTCGTCTATCTCGACGCCCAGGACATCACGAAACTGGCGTCCGGCGTGGTGTCCGCGATGGTCCTCACGGCGGCTCTTACCGGCATCGTCGGGCTCTATCTAGGTCAGCTCCTCGCGGATCGATTGGGTCGTCGCCTAACGGGCATCGTCGCGATGATCGGTCTGGCGCTCGCCTCGATGGTCACTTACTCAGGTGGCCGATCGGAACTCTTTGTTGGGTATTCCTGCGGGATTTTCTTCACCGCTCTTTTGGCGCCGACCGCCGGCTCGTTCGTCAACGAGCTCTTCCCGACTGAGGTGCGGGCCCACGTAGCTGGTTGGCTGGTGATCTCGAGCGTGCTCGGAGCCATCGCCGGTCTGGTGGGATTTGGCGCGATCGCGGACGCCGGTGGTTCGCTTCGGGTAGCTGCCATCGTTGTCTTTGCGCCGACGATCGTGATCAGCTGGCTGTTCCTGGCGCTGCCTGAAACCAAAGGGCTTGAGCCCGAGGCCGTGCCGTCACCCGAGTAGTGGCGAGCTCGCGGGCGCCTCAACACTCAGAGTTCGACGGGTTGGGACTTTGCAGCCAGTCGTAGGTGGCGCGGTCGACGAGTGGCCTCCCGCAGTTGAAGCAGAGCTCCTCCGTGCTCTCGATTCCGCACCGCGGGCAGCTCTTGAGGGCGGCAGCGAGGACAGGTTGCTGGGCGCCGGGGAACGGGGCCGCGGCAGCGAGATCGTCGTTCTGCTGTGTGCTGTCGGCGATAGTCACGCTTCACCTGCTTTCGAGGACTCGGTCCTCTTGGAGCGCGCTCACCGGAGCGGTCCCGGCAGAGACGCCACCTCATGGTGCGAACTCCGTATGTGTTCTTCGACCCTATCGGCAGCAACTGGCCTGATCGGGCGGGACGATTCCTCGGGAGGCATGGAACGGGGTTTCAGGCGCCGATCGACCTGGCGGCGGCTAGATGTGAGTCGGCGCGTGGACACCCAAGCGCTGCCGGGTGGAGGACGAACGCAACTGCTCGCTTTGCCGGGGACGACGGATTTTCGCGGCCTGGCGTCGGACACGCGAGACTGAAGGCGTGAACTTTCTCGACTTCGAAGAGCGGCCATGGGGCAGTTTCACGGTTCTTGTCGACGACGCCGACCACAAGGTGAAGTCAATCGTCGTCGCACCAGGCCAACGGCTCAGCTACCAGACTCATGCACGGCGTTCGGAGCATTGGTTCATCGTTCGCGGCGAGGGCTCGGTTGTACTCGACGGTGTGGCGCATGAGGTAGGACCCGGGTCGACCATCGATGTGCCCCAGGGCATGGCACATCGAATCAAGAATGCCGGGGCCGAGGACCTGATATTCATCGAAGTCCAACACGGTGACTACTTCGGCGAGGATGACATCGTTCGTCTCGACGACGACTTCGGTCGAGCCTGAGAGCTGCTCGCCGACTGGCAGGGAGACGCTGACCTACGGGCGTCTTGAGTAGGCGCAGCGTCGTTGCTTCCGAGTGTGCGTCAGCTGAGTTGGACAAGCGGGTGCTTGCGCGGCGAGCATCGGGTTCTGGCGTTCGGTGGAAAGCTGTCGGAGCCGAGCAACGCCGCACGCCAGGGGCGGGCGGCTCGAAAGTGGGGGATCGTGCCAAGAATTGAACTCATCACCGAAAAGTCCGAGATCGGCGAGGAGCAGTACGCCGAGTTCGATCACATCGTCGAGGTGCTCCATCGCGTCGGAGGTCCGTTTTCGATCATGATGCACAGTCCTGGCCTTGCCGAGAAGGTCATGAGCGCAGGTGCGCAGGTGCGGCTCGGCTCGACGCTCAGCCCGGTCGAGCGCGAGATCGCAGTGATCTCCACCTCGCGAGAGAAAGATGCCGCCTACGAGTGGAACTCTCACGTGGTCACCGGCAGGAATGCCGGGATGCGCGAAGAGGTCATCGACGCGATTCGTTCGAAGGCCGACGTCTCTGGCCTTGAGCCCGATGAGCGCGACATCGTGTTGTTCGTGCGGCAGCTGCTCCGCACCAACCGCGTCGAGCAGTCGCTCTTTGACGACCTCGTATCGCGCCATAGCCAGCGCTGGGTGGTCGAGCTTGCCGCGACCGTTGGTCAATACCAGTACATCGCGGCGATCAACAACACTTTCGAGCTCCTGCCCGGACCTGACGCCGATCCGCTTCCTATCATCTGACGAAGCGCTCCCTGGGGGTTGCTCGCTGGCCGCCGGAGGTTAAAGGATTCACCAGGTGGCGGGCCGCGCGTCCTCGCCTACAGTACGTCGTAGGTGGTATCGAGCCGCTCGTCGAAGGCGGCGCGGTCGCCATCTCGTGAGTTGAAAGGGAAGCGTCGTGCCAGGGTCACTGCTCGGGAATGCTGTTCGACGGGTCGAGGATCCGGAGCTTCTCGTCGGTGACGCGCGCTATGTCGACGATCTGCCGATCGACGCTCTGTTGCATCTGAGCTTCGTTCGCAGTCCCTACCCACACGCGAAGATCGTTTCAATCGACGTAGACGCGGCGCGGTCGATGCCGGGCGTCGTAGCCGTGTACACCTTCGCCGACCTCGGTGTTGCCTCGTCCGCGTCCGGCATGGGCATGAACCCGAAGGTTCAGCGTGCGCCACTCGTCGAGGACGAGGCTCGTTTCGCCGGCGACACCGTCGCCGTAGTCGTCGCAGAGCGACTTGCCCAGGCTGTCGATGCGACCGAGGCGGTCGAGGTGGACTACGACGTATTGCCTGCTGTCGCGGACCTAGACGCTGCCATGGCCATCGACGCACCACTCGTCTTTGCTGAGCTCGGCTCGAACCTCTACACCGGCTCGCGTGAGCCGAGCGACGAGGATCCGATGGCAGGGGCCGACGTGGTCGTCCGCGGACGGTTCGAGAACCAGCGAGTTGCCGTCGCGCCGATGGAAGGCAACGCCATCGCCGTGGTACCTGGTGGGATAGGTGACGAATTCGACCTCACGGTGCACGTTGCTACCCAGATGCCGCATCGCTTGAAGGATGCGGCTGTCGCGTTGTTCGGCCTCGACCCTGCGCGGATTCGCGTGGTATCACCGTTCGTAGGTGGGGGCTTTGGCGGAAAGACGGGACTCTGTGCAGAGTTCGCGACGGCGATCGCTGTCGTCCGCCTGCTCGGTCGCCCGGTCAAGTGGATCGAGACGAGGTCGGAAAACCTGGTCGGGATGGATGGCCGGAGCCAGGTCCAGTACGTGGAGATGGGCTTTCGCAGCTCCGGTGAGATCGTCGGGCTCCGTGGCAGGGTTATCGGTGACTCGGGTGCCTACGGCGGCTTCGGTGGGTTTTTGGCGATGGGGCCGACGCGCAACATGGCCCAGGGGCCGTACAAGATTCCAAAAATTCGCTTCGACGTGGCGGTCGCGCTGACGAACACCTCGATGACCGGCGCCTTCCGCGGTGCAGGGCGGCCAGAGGCGACGGCGATGTTGGAGCGGCTGATGGACATGGGTGCTGACGACCTCGGTATCGACCCTGCTGAGCTTCGAAGAATGAACTTCCTCACCCCTGACCAGTTCCCCTACACCACGGTGACGGGCATGCTCTATGACTGCGGAGAGTACGAGCGAGCCCTTGACGCGGCGCTCGCCGCCGCCGACTACGCGACGCTCCGGAAGGAGCAGGCAGTGAGGCGCGAGCGCGGCGATCGGCTACAACTCGGCATCGGCGTCAGCTCCTACGTCGAGATCACTGCAGGTGGCACCGGCGGCGAATTCGGCGCCGTCGAGGTCCATCCGGACGGCACCGCGACGATCCGGGTCGGCACCGCGGGCTCGGGTCAGGGGCATGCGACGTCCTTTTCGATGATCGTGGCGGATCGACTGGGCCTTCCTCTCGAGTCGATCAAATTTGTGCAGTCCGACACCGCTCAGGTCCCACGAGGGGGCGGCACGGTCGGATCTCGCTCGCTCCAGCTCGGCGGCTCCGCGATCTCAGACGCCGCCAAGCTCGTCTTGGACATGGGGCGTGAGCTCGCAGCCGAGCTGCTCGAGGCCGATCCAGCCGACGTCGTCGTGAACGACGAGGGCAGTCTCGGAGTGGTGGGTGTCCCAGCGCGGGCGATTCCGTGGTCGAAGCTCGCCGCTTTATCTGCCGAGCGCGGCGAGACGCTCGCGGCAGGTGTGGACTTCACGCCACCCGGCGCGACCTTCCCGTTCGGCAGTCACGTCTCGCTGGTCGAGGTCGACCTCGACACCGGAAAGGTGACGCCGATCCGGCACATCGCGGTCGACGACGCCGGCAGGATCTTGAACCCGCTTCTCGTCACCGGCCAGCAGCACGGCGGCATCGCGCAAGGAATGGCGCAGGCTCTTTGGGAGCATCTGGCCTACGACGAGGAGGCCAATCCGGTCACTGGAACCTTCGCCACCTACGGCATCCCGTCCGCAGCCGAGGTGCCGTCGTATGAGGCGAGCAACACCGAGACGCCAACGGCGTACAACCCGCTCGGCGCGAAGGGCATCGGCGAGTCGGGCACGATCGGCGCGACGCCTTCGGTGCAAAACGCGGTGGTCGATGCGCTCTCCTACCTCGGTGTGCGCCACGTCGACATGCCGTGCACTCCCGAACGCGTGTGGCGTGCGATCGTTGCCGCGAAGTCAGGGGCTCCCGAAGAGCCGTGGCGCGAGCCGCCGGCGATTTTTAAAACGCTGCCCGATCGGGTGGAACGCGCTCGCCCGGGCGACGAAGAGACGCATTAGGAGAGGGAGACCTATGGAAATCACGCTGAGCGTGAACGACGAGACGATTCGACGCGACGTCGAGGATCGGACACTTCTGGTGTTCTTCCTTCGCGAGACCTTGGAGCTCACCGGCACGAAGATCGGATGCGACACGACGAGCTGTGGGGCCTGCACCGTTTTACTGAACGGGCAGTCGGTGAAGTCGTGCACCGTGCTCGCCGCCCAGGCCGACGGCTGTGACATCATCACGATCGAAGGACTGGCCGACGGAGATCAGCTCCACCCGATGCAGGAGGCGTTCCGGGAGAACCATGGCCTGCAGTGTGGCTACTGCACTCCAGGGATGGTGCTCGCCTCGATCTCGCTGCTCGCCGAGCTCGACGAGGTGACCGAGGCGTCCGTTCGAAACGGACTCGAGGGCAACCTCTGTCGATGCACGGGCTACCACAACATCGTGAAGGCTGTTCTTGCCGCAGCTGAGGCGGCGTCGTGATCCCCCCGGCGTTTACGTACCTCCGGCCGACCTCGGTCGAGGAGGCGATTGCACTCATCGCCGCGGATGAGGACGCGAAGGTGCTCGCAGGTGGTCACTCGTTGTTGCCGATCATGAAGCTTCGGCTAGCGGCGCCTACCGCGCTCGTTGACATCGGCCGGATCGAGGGCCTCTCCTACGTTCGGGAGGCAGCCGATGTTGTCTCCATCGGAGCGCTGACTCGTCACCACGACGTGGCGACGTCCTCGTTGCTCGCGGAGCTGGTTCCGCTCCTTGCCGAGGCCGCCAGCTTCGTCGGTGATCCGCAGGTTCGCCACCGTGGCACCATCGGCGGCTCCATCGTGCACGGCGACCCTGCCTCTGATCTTCCGGCGGCGATCTTGGCCCTTGACGCGAGCCTTGTACTCGTCGGGCCGACCGGCACCCGGGTCGTACCGGCGTCTCAGTTCTTCCTCGGATTCCTCGAAACCGCCACGGCGCCGGACGAGATCCTGACCGAGATACAGGTCCCGGTCGCGACCGGCGGGTTCGGATTCGAGAAGTTCACGCGCCGGGCACAGGACTGGGCGATCGTCGGTGTCGCGTGCCAGCGACGAGGCGATGACGTCGCCGTGGCGCTCGTGAACATGGCTCCCACGCCGGTTCGGGCCTCCGCTACGGAGGCAGCGATCAGTGCGGGGCAGGGCCTAGACGCAGCGGCGGCGCTCTCTCACGAGGGCACCGATCCCGTCTCGGACCAAAGTGCTTCGAGCGAGTATCGCCGACACCTCGCCCACGTGCTCACCGCCCGAGCGCTCGCGAAGGCCGGCTTTTGAGCGAGAATGACGCCACCGGGCAGCTGCCAGGCCTGGCATCGCCGACTGCACTGCAGAGTGCTCTCCTTGAGCAGCACTACCTCGCTGACGAGGGACTCGCGACGGTCGCGTTTCTCGCGGTGCGGATGGCGCGGCCACTCTTCTTAGAGGGTGAACCTGGCGCAGGGAAGACAGAGCTCGCACGAGCCCTCTCGCTCGTCACTGGAGGCGAGCTCATTCGCTTGCAGTGCTACGAAGGGATCGACGTCGCCCAGGCGCTTTACGAGTGGGACTACTCGCGCCAGCTTCTCCACCTGCGCGCGAGTGAGAGCCGCGGCGGTGCGGCCATTGGGGAGGTCGAGGACGAGATCTACAGTGAGCGATTCCTGGTCCGCCGACCGCTGCTTCGTGCACTAGCTGCCGGCGCCGACGAGGCCAGACCGGTGCTGTTGATCGATGAGATCGATCGAGCAGACGACGAGTTCGAGGCCTTCTTGTTGGAGCTGTTGTCGGAGTACGCAGTGACGATCCCCGAGCTCGGCACGATCCGCGCGACGACGCCGCCGATCGTCGTGCTGACGTCGAATCGGACGCGGGACGTGCACGACGCTTTGAAGCGACGCTCGCTCTATCACTGGGTGGAGCACCCAGACTTCGAGCGAGAGGTCGCGATCGTAACGACGCGTCTGCCACAAGTTGATGTTGGTCTCGCTCGGCAGGTGACCGCTGCGGTGCAGGCGATGCGCGAGCTGGCGCTCTACAAGCCACCTGGAGTCGCGGAGACCATCGACTGGACCGAGTCACTGGTATTGCTTGGTCACCGGGCGCTCGATGCGAAGGTCGCTGAGGAGACGCTCGGCGTCGTTCTCAAGTATCGCGAAGACGCCGATCTCGTCCGGAGAGAGGGCTTGAGCGAGATCGAGCGACGCGCCGCGGCGCGAGCATGACGGTTGCGCTGAGCGACGATGCTGCGCTCGGCGCACACGTCGCCACGGCGTTTGCGGCGGTACTGCGGAGGCATGGCCTGGTCGCGCCGCTCTCCTCGGTTCTTACCTTCGCCGAGGCGCTATCTAGCGTGGGGCTTTCGAGCGAGCGTGCGCTCTACTGGACAGGCCGCAGCATCTTCGTGCACGGTCCAGATGAGGTCGTCGCCTACAACACAGCCTTCTACACCTACTGGCGCACACCGCCCGACTCCTTTGGGAGCGAGCGCCCGCCGATCCTCGTGATAGCTCCGACGCCAAGCGACGCTGCGGCTCCCGAGGACGACGGCGGCGACTCGTCGGAGACTGACACGAAGGGGTCCTCCTTCTCCGCCGCCGAGCGGCTCTTTCGGGCAGACCTCGCCACGCTAAGTGACGCCGAGCTCGGCGAAGCGATCGCCATGCTCGCGACGCTCAAGCGAGAGCGGGATGTGCGATCGACGCGCCGGCTCGGTCCGGGGCGCGATGGACGACTGGACCTTCGTCGAAGTGTTGCCTCTGCTGTCAAGCGTGATGGCGAGGTCATCGGGGAGCATCATCTCGAGCGTCGACAACGCGAGCGCAGGATCGTGGTGCTGTGTGACGTATCGGGCTCCATGGAGCCCTACTCCCGGGCCATGTTGCGCCTCGCACACGTGCTGGCCCAGGGTTCGGCACCGATCGAGGTCTTTGCGATGGGCACGCGCCTCACGCGCCTTACCCGCCGGCTCGCGACGCGCGATGCCAACCTCGCACTCCAGAGTGCGACCGCTGCCATCCCGGATTACTCCGGCGGCACGCGCCTCGGCGAGGCGCTTGGTGAGTTCAACTCCTCCTTCGGCGTACGGGGCGCGGCTAGGGGCGCGACCGTCGTGATCTGTTCGGACGGCATCGACCGCGGCTCACCAGAGCTCATCTCCTCTGAGATGGCTCGGCTGTCGAGGGTCGCACACCGGATCATATGGGTGAACCCCCTCGCTGCGTCACCAGGATATGAGCCGCTCGCTCGAGGCATGGCGGCTGCGATGCCATTCATCGACCGATTTCTTCCGGGCGATACGACCGGAGCTCTCGACGTCGTGCTGCGGGCGATCACCACAGCCGCGCGTCATCGTCTGCCCTACGCGCTTCCCGCGTAGCTGGCGTAACTGCTGCTGGTATTGGAGGAGATCTTCATGGATATTGGGCTCGGTCTGCCTTCCACGATTCCGGGAGTGGAGCCCGCGACGGTGCTTCGATGGGCGCTCGACGCGGAGGCCCGTGGCTTCGCGAGTATCGGCGTCGTCGACCGACTCGTCTATCCGAACCTCGACCCACTGACGATGCTCGCGGCAGCGGCGGTCGTGACGACCGACGTGCGCCTCGTAACCGGAGTCCTCGTAACTCCGATCCGCTCCAACTTTCCCGCATTCGCCAAGCAGACGGCGACGATCGACCTACTCTCGGGCGGTCGGCTCGTGCTCGGCCTCGGCGTCGGGAACAGGGAGGACGACTTCACCGTCGCCGACCTCGACTACCACCGGCGCGGCAGGAGCTTTGACGCGCAGCTCGCCGAGATCACCTCGATATGGCGAGGCGACCACCCGGCGCTTGGTCCCGCGCCTTCGCGTGTGGGCGGTCCCGAGCTGCTCTTTGGCGGGACCTCCAAGCAGACATATCAACGGATGACGCGTTACGGAACTGGGTGGTTCGCCTCGAGCAGCACTGGCGCCGGGTTCGCGGCGGGCCGAGACGTTGCAGTTGCCGCCTGGGAAGCCGCTGGCCGCTCGGGACGCCCTCGCCTCGTGGCGCACAGCTACGCAGGTGTTGGCGCGCGAGCCGTGAACTCCGCCAAGGAGTATCTCGGAAGCTACTACGCGCATCGGATCGCCGATCTCGACAACATCGTCGGCGCCGCACTCCTTAGCGAGGATCTCATTCGAGAGCGCGTCGAACTGCTCGGCGCTGCTGGCTGCGACGAGTTCATCCTGACCCCCGTCGACGCCGATCCCGATCAGGTTCAGCTGCTCGCCGATGCAGCGGGCATCTAGGGGGCGACAAAGTTGACCTATCAGATCGGCGTGATACGCGGTGACGGCATCGGGCCGGAGATCGTCGACTCGGCCTTGCAGGTCCTTCATGCCGTAGCCGAGCGAGTCGGTTTCGCCTACGAGCTGATCGAGCTCTCCGGTGGGGCGGCGACCTACGAGCGAATCGGCACGCCGCTTTCGATCGAGGATCTCGAGCGCGTTCGAGCGGCCGACGCGACGCTAAAGGGTCCCGTTGGACTTCCTGGCGTGCGGCTCCCCGATGGAACCGAGGCCGGCCTGCTCGGCGGCGTACTTCGCGGCGGTCTCGATCTTTTCGCCAATGTTCGTCCCGTGCTTGCCATGCCAGGTATTAAAGGGCCACTTCGCGCGAGCCCTGGCAGCATCGACTACGTGATCGTGCGGGAGAACACCGAGGGCCTCTACGCCTCGAGAGGCAAAGGAGTCGGCAACGACCACGCAGTCATCGACACGCTCTTGGTCACCCGACCAGGGACCGAGCGCGTCGTGCGGTACGCCTTTGAGCTCGCGAGGACGCGAAACGGTGCACCGCTCGACGGCGTCCACCGGGTGACCTGCGTAGACAAGGCAAACGTCCTTCGAAGCCTGTACTTCTTCCGTCAGATCTTCCTCGAGGTCGCAGCGGAGTACGACGACATCGAGGCGGAGTGCCGTTACGTCGACGCCGCTGCGCAGGCGCTCGTCCTCGAACCGGGTCACTTCGACGTGATCGTCACCGAGAACCTCTTCGGTGATGTGCTCTCAGATCTCGGCGGGGCGACGGTTGGCGGTATCTCGCTTTGCCCGTCTGGCAACATCGGGAGTGAGTGTGCCTACTTCGAGCCCATACACGGCAGTGCTCCGGAGCTGGTCGGGACCGGGCAGGCAAATCCAATCGGCGAGATCCTCTCCCTTGCGATGCTGCTCTCCCACATCGGCGAGGCCGATGCCGCGGGACTGGTGCGGAGCGCGGTTACTGCCGGCTTGGCCGATGGCGCTCTCCAGGTTGAAAGGAGTGGTTCAGTGGCAGGCGGCGCCGAGTGTGTTACGAGGGTCGTGGTGGCAGGGCTTTCGAAGTAGTTCGAGCGGCGCGAAGGGCCACGACCACGACCACCCTCCCAGAGCTTTCGGACTCTGTTGGTAGCGCGACTGAACCGCTCTGGAGTCGAGCAATGCGATGACCGTCAGCTGCACTTGATCCCTCGAGGGGTGCTGTTCCCAAACCAGAGGATTGCTGCAACGAAAAATCGGCCCGCCTTGATGACAGAGGACCTCGGTAGAGGATGCGTCAGGTAGTTAGGCCCACGGCTTGACTCGGGGAAGTGATGCACTGACGCCGCCCCGTGATGTGCTCACGAGCTCGAGCCACGGTCCCGTCCGACCAGCGAGCCAAGCGACGATCGCGTAGGACGGACCCTGCACCTGGATGCCAGGTGACGGGGAACTCTCCCAGCTAAGTCCGAGGTCTGGTGCAGTTATGGAGATGCCTTCGTCAGCGATTAGGCGCGACTTGGTTCGTGGCAGCGACCGTCTGATCACACGATCCACGAACTCTAGAGACCAATGAGACGGGGTGTAGCCGATCGCTAAGTCCACGTGATGAATCGACACCTCACTCCACCTTGCCCACACGGTCGCCCAGGCTGGACGTTCTCCGGCAATCGCACCAGCAGCAGGACGCTCCCACGTATCAACACTCATCAGCTGCCAAATCGAACGAAGCCGCTCGGCGCTTTGCTCAACGTCTTGCCTCAAAGCCCGAGCAGGTCGATGAGCACGTTCCTCGATCTCTGCAGCACGACCTACGAGCCCGCCTTGATACTGCTCCACGCGCTCGTCGCGTAGCGCGCCAGCGAGGAGTCGAGCCTGAGCGTCGGCGTTTCGAGCTAGATGAGTGAGCACATGGCCGCGGGTCCAGCCCGGGAGAGACGAAGATGAGCGCACATCGTCATCGCCGAGCCGCCGAACATCCTCAAGCAGTCGGCGCGTCTCGGCCTCGGCGCCCGCAATGAGCGCTTCGACTTCGGACAGGTCTGCGATCAGCGCATGATACCGATGTGACGGCGATCTAGGAGTGGCTCGGCTCGATTCCGGACTCACGAGCTCGCTCCTCGTCCCCAGAGAATTGGTTCGGTACGCTCGCAGCATGCTCCGAGAGGCACAGCTCGCCGACTTCGAAGGCATTCGTCGGCTGTTGCGCCAAATGCATCCCTCGGATCCATTCTTGAATGATGGATCCGAGGAAGCGGTGTTCGAGCAAATCCTGAGCACGCCCGGACTCAAGCTGTTCGTGCTCGATGTCGACGGGGAGATCGCTGCCACGACCTATCTAAACGTGATCTCAAACCTCACTCGGTCGGCATCGCCGTATGCCGTCATTGAGAACGTGATCGTCGAAGAAACCCTTCGAGGGAGAGGCTTGGGCAAGCAGATCATCGCCTACACACTTCAGGCAGCGTGGGACGCCGGCTGCTACAAAGCGATGCTGATGACGGGCTCGCGCGACCCTGCTATCCATGCCTTCTACCTAGCCTGCGGTTTCTCAGCAGATGCCAAGACCGTGTATCTGGGCCGACCAGCCTGAGTTCCACAAATGGATCGTCGCCACGAGGCTCGCCGCAGAGACCACTGACAAGAATCAACGGGGTAAGGCAGGTCTGATTCGATAGATACTTCATCCGTGGATCAGGTGTTTTTGGCTCGACACGGTGAGACGGAGTGGAACCGCGAAGGTCGTCGCCAGGGCCAGCTGGACTCGTCGTTGACTTTCGATGGTCTCGCGAAGACGCGACGAATTGCCGTCGGTATCGCGGACCTGCCAGTCGACAGCGTGTTCTCAAGTCCTCTCGGGCGAGCCGCAGCCACCGCGCAGATCTTCGCGGAATCTCTCAGCCTCAATCCCGCATTCATCGACGAGCTTCGAGAAGTCGACCATGGCGAGATGGCCGGACTTACTAACTCCGAGATCGAGAAGTCTTACCCTGGCGAGCTTGAACGACGTTCATCCGACCACTACCGATGGAGATTCCCTTCAGGTGAGAGCTACGAGGATGCTGATCGTCGGGCCGCGATAGCGCTGCAGAAGGTGGCCGCGACCGGTGTGCGCCGCCCGTTGTTGGTTTCGCACGAAATGATCGGCAGGATGCTTCTTCGGAACCTCCTCGACCTAGATCCAGCTGAGGCATTGACGACGCGACAAGCCCACCACGTCGTCTACCGGGTCGATGTTCTCAAGCGAGCACTCGGTGTGCTGGATTTCAATTCGACCCAGCCGCCCTCAGATTAGTTCTACCCCACCCATCCAGCGGGAATTAGGGGACACGCTGCCTACAACAAGGTCGTTCGTGGTCGCCACTGCCTCAGTCGTTGATGCAGGGCCGGCCTAGCGAGAGCCCCGTATGGTGTCGTAGCGTCGACGCTGCGGGGCACTCCTGACGTCTCTGACACCGGTGTCACTCGCGAATGTCGTGTCCACGGCCGCCTCCACAGAGACTGGAGCAGGAGTGCTGGCGAACATCGCGTCGTGTCCGAGATCGTCGAGCGAGCGGCCGGCGGGCTCGGGCAGGAGCAGCGTCAAAAGAATTCCGAGCACAGCCGAGGCGGCCGCTACGACGAGCATGCTGCGAAGCCCGATCGACTTCTGGAGAGACGGTACGAGAAATACGCCGATGAAGGCGCCAAGCTTGCCAAGTCCTGCTGCGGTGCCATGGCCAGTAGTTCGGACACGGAGGGGAAAGACCTCAGAGGGCATGACGAAGGTCGTGGTGTTGGGTCCGAACTCGACGAAGAAGTAGCTCACGCCGAAGATGGCGAGGAACGGTGCGACGTTGGTCGTAAGCGGCGAGAACGCACCAAGCAGCAAAAATGCAACGGCCATCACGGCGAATCCAATGAGCTGCAGCTTCTTATGTCCAATGCGATCCATGAACTTCACGGCCATCAAGTAGCCGGGGAGCGCGCACACGACGAAGATGCCAAGCGTCCAGATCAACTGCTGATCAAGCGACGCGGACGGGGCGACCTTCTTCAGGATCGTCGGCAGCGAGAGTGTATTGCCGTAATAGGCGTAGTCGAAGAACAGCCAGCTACCCGCGGTACCAAGGAGGAGTACGAGGAGGCGAGGTGTTCGCAACAACTGCCAGAGCGAGACGCCAGCGGTGTCGTCGCGGTCGGTGGCAATTTTCGTCGTCTCGCTCGTCGTTCCGTTTGTGTGCAGCGAGCCCTTGGTAAACGTCTCGAGTTCCGCAAGTGCCCTTGTCGCGTCGCCAGCGACCGCCGCGCGAAAGCGAGGCGACTCCGGCATCTTTGAGCGGAGGTAGACGACACCAGCAGCAGGCACAGCTCCAAGGCCAAGCAGCACCCGCCATGCGATTTCGTGTGACACCCCACCGGCGAGGAGCGCGAGCGCAACGAGTGGCCCGACGATGAGACCGAGCGCCTGCATCGAAAAGACGAGGCCGACCATTCGGCCGCGGTCGGATCGGTTCGAGTACTCGCTCATGAGCACCGCCGAAACCGGGTAGTCACCGCCGATTCCGAACCCGAGCACGAGTCGAGCTATGACGAGCACCCACAGGTTCGTCGCCACCGCCGAGAGGAGCGCGCCGATGATCATGATCACCGCGACGAGGACATAGACGCGCTTTCGACCGAGCAAGTCTGCGATGCGACCGAAGACGAGTGCCCCGAAGAAGGCTCCGAGGATTGCGGATCCCACGACCCAGCTCTTCGCGGTCGTGCTCAGGTGCCACTGCGTGGTGACGAGCGTCGCGACCGTGCTGATGACGAATAGGTCATAGGCATCGGTAAAGAAACCCATGCCGGAGATAGCAACGGCGCGGCGATGAAATCGACTTCGCGGCGCGTCGTCTAGAAGGTCGGCGATGGCCTGAAGCCCAGGTCTTGCCGACATGGTTACATCTTTGCGACCAGAAGATACCGGCGAGAGACTAGATGATGAACGAGAGGTGAATGACAGGCGAATTTTCGCGATCACCAGCCCGTAAGGTTGGGACGCTATGCCGTCTTCTCGTGACCAGCCGACATCGTCCGACGAGCCTGACCAGGCCTCGGAGTGGCTCTCGAGCGCGCGCAGCCTCCTCGCATCGCTCGCCATGGCGGAACAGGGAATCGAAGCGACGCTTGGCCGTCACGAGATCAGCGCCGCAGACGCACCAGCGATCGACTTTCTCGTCGATCACGTGAGGAGCGGACTTGACTGGCTCGAACAGCATCACGCGACCGTGCACACAGAGGCCGCGACCGAGTTACGCGCCGCTCTCGGCGTGCTGCGCAATCTGGCGTTCGCGCTGCGGCGACTCTCATTGGGAAAAGACAACGTCGCACTTCGACGATCGTGTGACGCACTTATCGAGCAGAGTCGTCTCCACGTCCAAGCCGCTTCGGTCGCCGTTGACGAAGCGACGCGGCGTTCTTCGTGACCGAGTCCACTCGCTAGTAGTTGGCAGGGGTGTCCGGACTCGTGGCGCGAAAGCTTGCCGAATCGACCGGCGTGGGCTTGACGCAAGTAATCGAGATTCTCTTCGCGCTCGTCTTGTCGTCGGCGATCGGCCTCGATCCGGAGGTCGGACCAAAGATCACAGGTGGTCCCGTAGCGCCGCCTTAGTTCCGAAATTCGTCAAGTGAGGTGGCGGGAAACGTGCGCACGAAACGTCGCTGCCATGGAGCTTCCACCGCGTGCGATGAGTATTGCTCTCGTACGTACTCGACCGCTCGGTCACGCGGGATGCCATCTAAGACTGCGAGACAAGAAAGTGCGGTACCGGTTCGCCCACGTCCGTGCGGACAGGCGACCTCGACGCGCTCCGACTCCGCACGCGACCACGCCTCGCGGAGGATAGTGGTGGCCGACCCAGGATCGAGGGGTAGCCAGAAGTCAGGCCAGCGCAGCCAACGAGAGTCCCACGGCACTGGATCGGGCCGCCGAAATGTCAGGTAGACGGCGAAGGAGGGGCGAGAACTGCTGATCGCCAGCGGACCGAGCTTTCGACCGCGGATCTTCCGTCCAGATGGAAGCTCGAGCACGCCTTGATCGTCTCGATCCCAAGTGGCTGCCATGCTCGCACCGTAGCGACGGCCTACATCGATGGGTACGCGTCCGCTTCGGCGCCTGGTTTTCTGCAGGACTGGTGCCCGCTCGACAACTTCGTTCTCTACGGCGGCGGTCTTGCCATCGATACAATTCCCGATTTGCACCAACGAGATCTGATGGAGGTGACTTCGATGCAGGTAACAAACCGTCGCACCGGAAAGGTACGGCGATTGTCCGCGTGCGTCGGAAGTACCGTCGTGGCGCTCACGCTCGTGATCGCACCGCTCGCCGCCGCTGTGTCGGTACGGCCGGCGCGGCAGTACCCAGCCTCGCTGGCGCGGTGTCAGGCGCCGAGTCTGGTCGTGTGGCTCGACACCAACGGCAACGGCGCGGCCGGCAGCACCTACTACAACTTGCAGTTCACGAATCTCTCAGGCAGCGCCTGTGAGCTAGTCGGGTTCCCGGGAGTCTCCGCGGTTGGGCTCGGGGGTTCCCAGGTCGGACTTGCAGCGGCACGAAGCCTCCCGGGCGGGGCGGTCGCGATACGGCTTGCGCCGGGGGCGACCGCGACGTCGGTGATCCGGCTCACCGACGCGGCGAACTTCCCGTCGCAGGTCTGTCATGAGGTGATGGCAGCCGGACTTCGCGTCTACCCACCTGGCGCTACTGCATCGAAGCTGGTTCCCTATCCGTTCGAGGCCTGCTCGTCTACCGGTGCGACGTTTCTTCGTGTGCGCGCTGTTGAGAAGGGCATCCCCGCCCAGTAGGCACCGAGCGGCAGGTCGTTTGCCCGCCGCTCGCAGATTGACAATTTCTTTGGGCGAAGTCGGGTGGCGGGGTGGCGGATTACGCCGTCGCGAGTGGGTTGAGACGGCGCCCGTTCGATAGATTGGCCGCCTTGACGAGAGAACTTCCCGTCGGTCTCGGCGGTCCAGCTGTCGAGCCGCGCCGACTCCCGCGACGGTTCATCTTCGGCATCGTCGCTGTGGCGCTGTTCATGAGCTCGGTTGATGCCACCATCGTCGCTACTGCGCTGCCGGCGATCCATCACAGCCTGCACGCGAGCATCAACTGGGCGGGGTGGACGCTAACGATCTACAGCCTCGGAATGGTCGTGACGCTGCCCATCGCCGGCCAGATAAGTGACCAATTCGGCCGACGCCGCGTGTTCTTTTGTGGCGTAGCGCTCTTTACGGTGTCATCGCTGGCCTGTGGGCTCTCGAACGACATCTACGTACTGGTTCTGTTTCGGGCACTCCAAGCGGTGGGCGGTGGAGCCCTTCAGCCCTCAGCTGCCGGTGTCATAGCGGACCACTTCGGTCGGGACAGGGACCGCGCTATCGGCCTCTTTGGCACCGTTGCATCCGGAGGTCAGGTGGTAGGTCCGGTCTTTGGCGGTCTACTCGTCGGCTACCTCTCGTGGCGCTGGATCTTTTTCGTGAACGTGCCCGTTGGCGTGGTGCTGCTCGCCCTGGTCGTGAAGTTCATCCCTGACTCTCCAAGAACCGCTCGGAAGAAGCCCGACATCCGCGGGCTAGTGCTGCTCGCGTCCTTCGTGCTCGCGGCGAATTTCGGCATCACGAACCTGGGTGGTTCGCGAACAGCCCTCGACGCGCCCCTTTTCATCGTGCCGGAAGCTTTCGGGGTCGTCCTGCTGGTGCTGTTTGTCCAGCACACACGGCATGCGCTCGAGCCCTTCATCCCGGTGCGCTTCTTTCGGGCACGTGGATTTGCGGTGATGAACACCTTGAACCTCGGTTGGGGCGTGTGCGGCTTTGGAGTCGCGTCACTTGTGCCGCTCTATGCCGAGCAGCGCTACCACCTCTCTGCGCTCAGTGCCGGAACGCTCTTGACCGCACGCGGCGTCGGAGCGATCGCCGTCGGCGCGGCTGCCGCGTTCGCGCTTCGTCGAACCGGTTATCGGCTGCCGTTGATCGTCGGCTTCGTGCTGGTCGCGGTGGGCACGTTGGTGCTGTCGGTGGCGCCGCGCTTTGGCTTTAGTCCGTACGCGTGGATGAGTATCGCGGCTGGAATTACCGGGCTCGGGAATGGGACTGCGAACCCAGCATCGAGAAATGCCTGTCTCCAAATCGCTCCGGAAGAGGTCGCGGCCATCACGGGGCTGCGTCAGATGTTCATCTACATCGGCATCACGTTCTCAGTATCGATCGTCACAGCGATCCTCAATCGGAGCGGCCACCCGGGAATCACCCAGGCACACATCTTGTGGGTGGTCGCGGCGCTGATCTCGGTTGTGATGATTCCGCTCGTCTTTCGGGTCCCCGAGCACAAGGGATCGTGGTAGCGGGGAGCCGCTCGATGACGTGGTGCTAGCGCGAGGTT
>DATCDR010000070.1:0-15140 GCA_036510575.1 Acidimicrobiales bacterium
GATGTGGGCGTCGGCGCGCACCAAAATCCCCGTGTGGAAGAACCGGCGCGAGGTGAACACCGGGAGCCCGATCCAGGTGTCGTCACCGGCCGCGCGAGAGGCCAGCAGCGAAGACATCGACATCTCGGAGACCTCGAACTCCTTGAAGTGCAGCTGGCGCCAGAACATCTCCGAAGCGTGGACCCGTGTGACGTGCAGATCGATCCCCTGGGGCTTGACCCTTCCCGCGTGAATCGGCTCGGTCCTCGCGTTGGTCGACAGTGCCGCTCCGAGCTCGATGTTGGACATGTCGTGTGCTCCTTCTGTGAAGATCAGACAGCGGTCGATGGAGAGCAGTTCGGGTTGCGGCGTACCGGCCCGGCACGAAACTCTATCGATCTGAACGACGAATTGTCAGCGCTTTCGCAACAACCAACCCGGTCGGCGTCGGGGCCGCCAGGTGATGTTCCGGCTATTCCGATGGCTTCGGAGGGCTCGCGCCGGCGCGGGTTCGTCGGCGCTCAGCCGACGAGGGAGAGGCCGTAGATCCGAGCCACGGTCCCCCCGAGGAAGTCGTCTCGCTCCTTGTCCTCCAACTGTGCCGAGGCGGCGATGCCGGCCGCGAGCAACTCCTGGTGGGTTCCGACCGAGTTGGTGACGTCGGAGCCGAACATCAAGCGGTCCGATCCGAATCGATCGACAGCACGACGCAAGAAGTCGGCCGAGTCGAGCTCGGCCTGGCGGAGGAACTTGAAGTTGATAGGTACGACCTTGAAAACGACGTTCGGATGGTCCAACGGATCCAACTCCGTCATGCCGTAGACGGGCGGACCGCTTTCCACCGCGCAGTTGGCGAGATGGTCGACCACCACGGAAAGATTCGGCATGGATAGCACGATCTCGCCGAGCGGTTCGATCCCGAAACTCTGGTTCCACCGACTGAAGTGGATGCAGACCGGAATGCCGAGCTCCTCGGCCCGTCGCCAGGTCCCCAGCGCGACGTCGCTCGTGAACCAGGACGTGTCATCTTGCTGGCCCGGCGCGCGCCTTCCGGGGTATGCCAGTCGTATCCCTCTCGCCCCTCGCTCGGACACCCAGTAGTCGATGCTTTCGAGGGCCTTCGGATCGTTCGCATCCACGGACACCACCGCGCTCAACCGGCCGGGATGCGCCGCCGACGAGTCGCAGACGTAGCGGTTGTCGTAACCGTAGATGTGGCCGCGCTGCACCACGATCGCATGATCGGTGCCCTCCTCGTCGAGGGCAGCGATCAACTGCTCGGCATCGAAGGGGTTGACGAGCAGCTCCGGCTGAAGTTCATGACCACCGACCGGGCCCGGTGGATAGGTCGCGGTGTCCGCCGTCGAAATGTGTGCGTGGGCATCGATGATCATCTGAGGGACTCCTCGATCTGTGAGCGGGACGTTCGTGAACGGATGCCTCGACGTGCGATGGGGCGTCTCGACGCCGTACGGATTGGGACGTGCCGCCTGATGACCGGTGCTGCCTCACGCGGCATTGCACGTCCCCGGGGTTTCATCGCCTGTGACCAGACCGTTTGGCCAGGTGCATCCTCGATTTTCCATCTTGTCAGGGTGAAAATCAGCCTGCAACCGCCTAGCGCTCGTCTGCAGACGTGCGTGCTCGGGTTGCGATGGTCCGGTGTCCACCTCGACCAAGGGTGCCGCTTGCGGGGTCGTCCGAGCTAACCGAGCTCGCGCAGGCCGTCGTAGATCCGTTCGGCGGTCAGTGGGAGCCTTCGTAGCCGCAAACCGACGGCGTTCGCTATGGCGTTCGCGACGGCAGCTGCCGTCGGGACGTTCGCGGTCTCACCGATGTGCTTGACGTTGGCCGTGCCGACGCCGATTCCTCCCCCGACGAGCACCGTCCGCAGGTCCGGGAGGTCTCGAGAGGACGGCAGCTTGAACTCGCCGAGATTGGCGGCCCACACCTGGCCGCCTTGCTCGTCGAGGTCCTCCGAGCACGCGAACCCGACACCCATGGCGACGCCACCGTCAACCTGCATCTGATGCGCCTTGGGATTGATGATCTCGGCAACGTCGACGGCCGTGAGGATTTCGAGCAGCCGCAGTTGTCCGGTTTCCGGGTCGACCGCGACCTGGGCGATCTGGACGCAGTACGACCCGACGGGTGGACCAACGTGTTGCATCAACGAGTCGAGGTCGACCGCGACCGGCTCATCGCCGGAACGATCGAACCACGCCTTCGCGGCCAGGTCGACCGCGAGCGCTAGCGACGAGGTGAGTCGGCTGCCACTTGCACCGAAGTCTCGTGGCAGCTCATCGGTGGAGACCTGGGCTACCTCGATGCGCTCGGCATCGATGCCGAGCGACCTCGCTACGAGCTCTCGGGCCACCGTATGGCTCCCCGTCCCGGTCTCGGTCAGCGGCAACTCGACGCGGACCCGATCTCCTGGCAGGGGCACGAGTCGCAGACTCGTCACCGGATTGGAAGCGGTGGGATGGCTGTAGATCGCGAGACCCCAGCCGTACGACCAGCCCGGAGGCAGGTCTCGCACGCGCAGAGCAGCCAATGCCCGCTCCAAGGTTTCGAGGCCCCGGTTCTCGACCCAACCGTGGCCGCCGACACCACCTTCGTGGTCGTGAAGCAGATTTCGCCGCCGGAGCTCGACCGGATCGATGCCAGCGACCGACGCGAGCTCGTCGAGTGCCGACTCGGTGGCAAAGCACATCTGCGGAGAACCCGGCGCACGCATGTGGCCCTTCGGCACCGTATTGGTGTAGGTGACCGTTCCCGAGCTGTAGAACGCCGGGATCCGATAGTTTCCCGGATGGGTCGCGCCGAGGATGTTGACGTTCGGGACCGGCTTGAAGCCGCCGTAGGCGCCGCCGTTCAAGAGTGCCTCTTGGGACCACGCGGTGAGGTGGCCCTCGCGATCACATCCGAGCCGGACGCGAAGCTCGACGGGATGACGAACATCGGTCGCGGTGAGGTCCTCGCTGTACCGCAACACCATCTTCACCGGGCGACCGACGATTCGCGACAACACGATGCACAACGGCGCGTCTCCGGGGGATCCCTTGCCGCCGAAGTCGCCACCGATCGGGACCGGATGGACCGTGATCATCGAAGGATCGATCGACAAACACTCCGCGAGCTGGCCACGCAGCACGAACGGCGACTTGTTCGTGATCCAGACGAGGACCCGCCCCGACTCCTCCACCGAGGCGATGCAGGCCTGGGGTTCGAGGTAGCCCTGATGACCCGCAACCGTTACGTACGTCTCGTCCACGACGAAGGCCGACGCGGACAGTGCCGCCGCCACGTCCTCGCGCGAACCCGAGGTCACCACGGATTGCAGGTTGCGGCCTTGACCTTCCTTGATGAAGGCCCGCGGGTAGTCCCACGGCCGGTCGTGTACGAGGGGGGCGTCTTCGCGGGTCGCGTCGGACGGGCTGAACACGGCAGGCAGCTCCTCGTACTCGACGACGACCAGCGCTGCGGCCGCCTCGGCCTGCTCGCGCGTCGAAGCGACAACCGCCGCTACCCGTTCACCGACGAATCGAACCTTTTCCCCCGCGAGGACCGGCACGTCGCGCACACTCCGACCGTAGGTGCCGGCGTCGAAGTCCTGAGCGGTGTAGACGTCGACGACGCCGGGGCAGCGACGCGCCTCGCGAGTGTCGACTGAAAGGATCCGGCCGTGAGCGACGGTACTCCGAGCGACCGCGGCGAAGACCATGCCCGGCAGTTCCAGGTCCGCGACGTACTGGGTTCGCCCCGTGGCCTTGGCGCGTGCGTCTGTCCGGGCGCGACGCGTTGCGATAGCTCCTGGCTTGGTCGCGGTAACTGTCATGGTTCGTCACCAGCCTTTGCTTCGTTGCGAGTGAGGACCCGCCACGGGCATCGCACGTTCCGACCGGGCCATGCGGCACCACGAATCGGAGTCGAGCGCACCGAGGACTCGTCGCAATGTATCGGATGAACCTGATGTGCCGACGCCGCGCCAAGGCGGCTCGCCGGGCCATGCAATCGATCCAGCCGCGCCCTCGGAGGGTACTGGCCCGGACAACGCCGTCGTGCAATGCTTTAGCATCGACGCATCGACGCATCGACACATCGACCCGGCGATGGTCGCCGCGTCACGCAGGTTCCTGAAACAACTTCTCGACGAGCCGGTGCGGGGTTTGGTCCGGCTATACCGACCGTGCAACAGCATTCCGAAGGGACACCGGTGGCCGACAGCGCTGACAATCCTGACCCGAAGTTTCCCCCCGGCGGAGGCCTTCGTGGCGCGAACCATCTGAAGCTCGGCACGTTCTGCATGAACGTGAGCGGCGGCATGGCGATGACGACAACGGATCGATCCTCGTTCTCGGTCTCATGGGAAGAGAACAGGAACCTGGCAATCCTCGCCGACGCCTCCGGTTGGGAATTCCTCCTCCCCCTCGGTCGCTGGAAGGGATTCGGCGGCAAGACGAACCACAACGGCGAACAGTTCGAGGTGTTCACCTGGGCGAGCGCGATTTCCGCGATCACTTCGCAGATCAGCGTCTTCGCGACCGCCCACGTCCCACTGTTCCACCCCGTCGTCGTCGCCAAAGAGGCCGCGACGATCGACCACGTCGGCGGAGGGCGCTTCGGCATCAACATCGTCGCGGGTTGGAACGACAACGAGTTCGCGATGTTTGGCCTCGAGAACGACTACACCAACCGCTACGCGCGTACCAAGGAGTGGTTGGAGCTCTTGAACCGCCTTTGGACCGCCGAGTCGCCGTTCGACTTCGACGGTGCGTACTACTCGGGTCGAGGCCTGATCTCGCTGCCACATCCGGTGCAGCACCGGCCGATGATCGTGTGCGCGGGAATGTCCCCGCAGGGCTTCGAGTTCGCGGCGAAAAACGCCGACTTCATGTTCGTGGCGGGAGACCTCGAGGAGCTTCGCGAGCACTCCCGCGCGATCCGCTCGCTCGCCGCGAACCAAGACCGCCAGGTCGGCGTGCTCAGATCCGCCTACGTGGTCTGTCGCGACACCGAGAAGGAGGCAAGGGACTACGTCCACCGCTACGTCGACGAAGATGGCGATTTCGAAGCAGCGGACAACCTGATCGCCCAGATGATCGGCAGCTTGGAGGACAAGAACTCCCCCACCTTCGATCCCGATGAGTGGCGAGCGCGTCAGCGGCCACTGGTCGCCGGGTGGGGTGGATTGCCCCTCGTCGGGACGGCCGAGCAGATCGTCGAGAAGCTGGCGCTGATCAGTGAAGCCGGCGTCGACGGGATCGCACTCGGCTGGGTCAACTACGAAGAGGGCATGCAGCAGTTCGTGGACGAGATCCAACCGCTGATGGAAAAAGCAGGCCTTCGGGAGCCGAGAACGGCCGGGTAGTCAGCCGGCAGCTCAGCGGAAAAACACGCGGCGAGCGGTGCCGCCGAAGATCTGCGTCATCCCGGCCGGAGCGATCGCTTCGATCGCAAACTGCGTGAACGCCAACGCATTCTGGTAGCCCTCTCGCGCTGCTACCGGCGGGAAATCGCTTCCCCACATCAAGCGATCCGGACCGAACGCCGCGCACGCGTCCGACAATACCGAAGGGATCGGATCCTCGAACAGCTCGTCGTTTACCGGCAACGACCTCGCGCTCATTTCGCCGATTCCTGGGATCTTGACCATGACGTTGCTAAATCGCGCCAACTCGAAGACCTTGCCGTCACTGCTCTCGGCACCTGGCCGAGTAGCCCGAGCGGCCGAAGCGAGATGTTCGAGAACTATCGTCAGCGTCGGAACCGCTTCGATGACACCAAGAAAGACCGGGTCGGTAAAGTCCGAGACCGAGCCGACGCAGCTCACCGATAGGTCGAGGTCCGCCGCAGTTCTCCAAACGAGCAATGGGTCATCGCCACTCGATCGGTCCGTCGCACGAAGTCTGACGCCGGTCGCGCCGGCCGATGCGAGCACGTTCAGGTGCGCTTCAATGTCGCTCCGGGTTGGATCTACGCCGACTACTGCTGCAAACCGCTCGGGATGAGCATGCAGGCATTCGAGCAGGTACGTGTTGTCCCGCTCGTTCAGGATCTGGATGAGCACCGCTTGGTCGACCCCACAGCGGTCCATGACGCTCATCAACGTCTCGACAGGTTCGAACCACCGCCTCGACACGTGGCAGTGCGAATCCACCACGCCGGAACTAGTTCCCACTGTGCCCCGGCGGTGCTTGCGAGACGCGCGCTGGTGCGTTTCGTAACGCGATGACTCGTAATGCCACGCTGTCTACACCCCGTCATTCGATCGTCGGCCAAAGCGGAGCCGGGTCCTGAACGAAATGAGGCCCAGCTGCCGGGCCATTGTTTTTCACACGACGAACGATGTCAATCGAGCCGGCGAGACATCGAAGGGACTAGGCGTCATCAACAGTCGTATGGTATGATAATATCGTAGGCGGGGTTCGAGAAAAGGTTCTGTCTCGTATCTGGATCACCCCCCGAGAGTCAGATACGAGGTAAAGCCTGGGCACAGTGTCGACCGCCTCGGAGTGCGTGCCTGCACCGTTGCGTTTTCGGGCTTGCTGCCGAAACGACTGCACGCGATGGTAAGTTAATTGCACGCGCAAATCTCTCGTTTGTGCATAGGAACGGTGTGGAGTGGCGCGTCAACCACGACAGCAACGGGACGAGCAATTGGGCTCTTCGGAAACCAGGGCCTTTTCTCCAATCAACGGGACGCGCGCGTCCGAGCTCGTTCTAGAACAGATCCGCGACGCGTTCTTTACCAGTATGAAAGCCGGGGACTGGCTCGGCACCGAGACTGAGCTAGCTCGGCGCTTCGGGGTCAGCCGCCTTACGATGCGAGACGCGGTCCGTACCCTTGAGGCGTACGGGATGGTGGACGTGAAGGTGGGAGCTGGCGGCGGTCTTCGGATAGCTCACGCGGATTCGAAGCACTTCGTCGAAGCCCTCGCCGTGCAGATTCACCTCCTCGGAGTCGGTCCATCCGAGCTCATCGAGGCTCTCGAGGTCATCGAGCCTCGAGCGACGCGTCTGGCGGCCATCCGACGAACCGACGAACAACTCGAGCGGCTTCGAAGCTGCCTCGAGCTTCATCGAGCCCCACTCGAGAATCCGGTTGGCTTCCACGAGGCCGCCGCGGAGTTCCACGCCATAATCGCGGAGGCGAGCGGGAACCAACCGCTATTCGTCGCCCTTCGCGCCGTCCGCATCAATGAAGTCCACTTGCTCGATCCCGGAGCTCTTCGCGTCGTGAACGAATCAGTGCTTAGCACTCACGAGCAGATCTTCCACGCAATAGAGCGAAAGGACGCGGACGAGGCGGAGAAGTTGATGGCGAGTCACATGCCGCGTATCTCAGACGAAGTCGCGTCCGACGGCGAGGTAACCAAGGCTGCTCCGGTCGCCTAACGCCCAGCTCCGAGCTTACGTTCGCAGCTCGCCAATTCGCCGCAACTAGGACGGACGTCACGGAAGCGCAGGCGCGTCCTCGGAATTCCACCCGCTTGGACGGCATTCGCGGTAACCGTAACATGGCACCTCGAAGGTGCTGCGTAGGTGCCCCGGTGACTCCCCCAACGTCCGCCCACGTCCCCCGAAATTCCGCCGAAGGTCTGCCGCACGATTGTCATATCTTCTGATATACATGCGGGGTCTTCAACGCGAACGAGGTGAGGGTACATGGACGGAGTCGACCGAATACCTTTTCGCGCGGACCACGTCGGAAGTCTTCTCCGACCTGGGCCGCTCCACGAGGCGCGCCGACAGTTCGCCGCCGGGACGCTCGACCACGTCGCGCTTCGCAACCTGGAAGACCAGGAGATCGCGAAGGTAATTGCGCGACAAGAGGCCGTGGGACTCCGGGCAGCCACAGACGGCGAGTTTCGTCGAGCGAGTTGGATCGGCGACTTCGTCGAGAAGGTGAAGGGAGTCCCTCACCGCACGGGCGGTTCGCGGGCCAGGTGGTTCAGTCCCGAGGGTGACGAAATCGAGCTCGCGCCCATAGTGGCCTCGTCGGCACCCTCGAGCGTGCCGACGAGCGCGCCGCCAAGCCCGCTGAGGCTCGAAGAAGTGGTTTTCGACGCCGACTTCTCCTACCTCAAGGATCACTGCACCACTGCTGTCGCCAAGCTGTGTCTGCCGTCGCCCAGCATGGTTCACTTCCGCGGAGGAGATGCAGCGATCGATCGCACCATCTACCCCGATCTGGAGGAGTTCTGGTCTGACCTCGTCGACGTCTACGTGCACGAGATGGAAGGCCTGGCTGCGATCGGTTGTACCTACCTGCAGCTCGACGACACGTCGTTCGCATTCCTCTGCGATGCTCGAGAGCAAGACGGCTTGACCGAACGAGGTAACGAGCCGAAGAGCCTGCTCGCTCGCTACACCGACACTATCAATCGGATCGTGGATCGACGGCCAGCTGGAATGAGCGTCACGCTGCACACCTGCAGAGGAAACAACCAGTCCGCATGGGCCGCCAGCGGCGGCTACGAACCGATCGCCGAGATCGTGCTGGGTGGCCTACACCTCGATGGCCTCTTTCTCGAGTTCGACGACGAGCGGTCCGGATCGTTCGACGTCTTGCGCTTCGTCCCGAACGAGACCCGCGTCGTGCTCGGTCTCGTGAGCTCGAAGACCCCGGTCCTCGAAGACAAGTCGATGCTGAAACGACGCGTGGACGAGGCGAGTGCATTCTTCCCACTCGAGCAGCTCTGTATCTCACCGCAATGCGGCTTCGCGTCGACGGAGCCGGGGAACAATCTGACCGAGGACGAACAGTTTGCGAAGTTGCAGCTCGTCGTCGAGACCGCCGCGGAGATCTGGACCTAGGTAATCCGCCGAGCCCGCAGCGCCGCTTCGGCGGCAAGGTGCGTGCGCGAGCCCGACAGCGAAGGTTGGGCCTAGTCATCACGCAAACGGGTACCCAGGTGTCGAAGGCAAGCTCCAGCTGCAACCTGGTCACTTACCAGGTTGCAGCGAGGACTTCTTTCATGATGTCGCGCCAGTCCGTGTCCGTCGAGATGATTGCGGTGCCACTTCGAACGTGCGCCGAGGGCCCCGGGTCGACCCCGAGTGGCGCCTTGCCGGCCTCGACCGCGTCGGCGCTTTCGAGCAAGATGTTGCGCAGCATCAAGACGGCGCTATCGGTGGATCCGAGGTTCTCCTTGGTGCGGTCGACGATAACTCCCCCCGCCATGTGCTCTTGCATCGCGAGATCCTGCGTGCTGATGCCCGCGATGCCGGTGAAGGTCTTCGTGCGCTGGACCTCGCGATCGATGTTGTAGTCGTTCGCGAGGTTGTGGCTCGGCCAGAACGTCCCGGGGATGATGTCTTCTGGCCCACGACCGGAGACGTGGTCGAGGCGCTTCACGCCTTCGGGATCAAAGGGGTCTCCCTCATTGATGCGATACCACCGGTTGTAGTTCCAGGTGTTCTCGTCGTCGATCGGCACCCAGATGTGACCTTGAACCTGGTTTGGATTACCGCCGAAGCCAAGATCGGAGAAATCCTCGCCAGTGAAGTTGACGAGCGCGCCTGAAAGCATCGTCTGGTTCGGCATGATGAACCTGTAGGCACGGACATAGCTCGCCGCATCGGAGACCCTGCGAATGCCGGCATAGGTGAATCCGAACTCGCTTCGATCGACGTCAAGTCGTGGTTGCTTGTCGAGCAGATTGATCTGATTGGGATTCTGGATGTCGTTGTTGTGGAGGAACGAGATGTGGGCGGTGTCGATACCGCCCTCAACGGCTTGTAGGTAATTCGAATGCTGGCCGGTCTTGTTGACGTGCACGTACTCGGCTGGGGCCCGTAACCACTCGTAGTCCGGATGCGGTGGCACCTGATCGGGCGGTCCCATGTAGGTGAAGATGATCCCACCGGCTTCATAGGTCGGATATGCGGTGATGCGGACGTGCTCGCTCATGCGCGATTGCGGCGGCTCCGAAGGTACGTCGACGCAGTTGCCTTGCGTGTCGAACTTCCAACCGTGATAGACGCAACGAAGACCGCACTCCTCGTTGCGGCCGAAGAACAACGGGGCGCGACGATGCGCGCAGTAGGCGTCGACAAGCCCCACAGCCCCACTTGAGTCGCGGAACGCGACAAGGTCCTCGCACAGGAGCCTGACGCGAACGGGGGGGCAATCCGGCGTGGGGATCTCGTCAGAAAGCAGTGCCGGCTGCCAATAGCGGCGGAACACCTCCCCCATCGGGGTTCCCGGGCCGACCCGAGTGAGCCGCTCGTTCAGTTCAGGCGTGATCTGCATCTTTTCCCCGATTCAAGAAGACCGAGTAACTCTAGGCTGCTCGACCGTTTCCGACCGATCGCACCGACGTCACTAGGAAATGGCGTCGAACACGAAGCGTTGCGCGAAGTTGGTGGCAGCATTCTCCCAAGCGAAGGCAGCGTGCGCAGAGGCGGCGTTGGCGTCGCGCCAGATCTGCTGCATCGGCGCGCTCAGGTAGATCGCGGACCCGCCACTTGCCGCGAAGATCTCGTTCGCCACGGTCCGCGCCTGCTGGACCGCGTATGAGATGTTCCGCCCTGGCGCATTGCGAACGAGCGTGGTGGGCTCGTCAGAGTACTGATGGCCTTCGATCGCGTCGAGCACCATGAGGTACGCAGCATCGACATCCGCAGTCGCTTTGGCCAGTCGAATCAGGCTCGCCTGGTTAACGTCGTCTCGTCCCTTGCCGAGGAGGTAGCTCCGATAGGCGTCGACCGCGGCGTAGGCACATCCAATGGATGCCCCGCAAAGCGAGAACGGCAGATTCCAGCCTGAGGATCCGGGATTTCGCACCTCCTCGATGGGAATCACGTGATGGTCAGGAATTACCACCGGACTGACCGTGAGCGACTTGCTTCCCGTACCTTGTAGGCCGACCGTGAACCAGTCATCGTGGATCACGTAGCTGCTCCGAGGAATGAGAACCCAGAACTGGCCCTGCTCGCCCTCGAGCGCGCACCGTCCGATCAACCAGTTGGAATGGTCGACGCCACTACAAAACCTCCCAGAAGCGGTGTCGAGCTGATAGCCCCCGGGCACCTTTGTGAGCGGTTTGGTGTTCAGCCGGAGCAGTGAGGCAACTACGACGTTCGGGTCGTTGAAAACCTCGCGCTGCGTCATCTCTGGAAAGGCCGCCACCAAGTCGTTATGTCCCGAGAGAACGCCATAGGTCCAGCCGGTCGATCCGCATGCGCGGGCAAGCTCAACCGCGGCAGCGAACATGGCGTCTGCCCGCAGCCCCGATCCCCCGTGTGCAGTGGGCGTCATTATCCCGAACAGTCCTAGTTCGTGGAGTTCCGCGATTGTCTCGTCCGAAATTCGTCGAAGCTCATTGGTCTTCTCGGCCCGAGCGCGAAGGCTTGGCGCGAGGCTTCGAGCCCGCTCGATAGCGTCACCGCGACCGCGGATGCGCCTCGCGGTCAGGTCGGCCAGACCTTGCGACTCCGTTTCGACTTCCAACGCCATCTCAACGCCTCTCTCTCAGCGAACTGGCCGAATCGCGATCGCCCACTAGACCGCTGTCGCGGACGCCCGCTGCAGTTCCTCTTGAATCTCGGCCTCGACGCGTGAACGCTCGTCGTCGGTCAAGAACTTTCGGAAGTGCAAGCTCTTCGACACCGGAGGCAGTCCGTCGGCGATCAGACTCCAGTGGCCGCCCTCGTCTTCTGACGAATAGACCTCTCCTTGAGTCGACGCGATCACGAACATCAACGCGTCCCCCGAGTCGTGCATCGACATCGCCTCGAGATTGCCTAGGATTGGTGCGGGAAGTCCCGCCATCGTCTCGACCCAGGTTGTGCCCTCGTCGTCGCTTCGAAGAATTGCAGGATTCGCCGTCCCGGACGGGCCAGGCGACCAATCTCCCGGGAACAAGCCGGCGCCGGCGAGGAACAACGTGGAAGGCTTGCGCGGGTGGACGAAGAGGGGATCGGGGTAGGCGATCCGAGCGTCAGATCGGAGCAGATGTTCCCAGCTTTTCGCGCGGTCGACGCTGCGATAGAAGCCTTCGCCCGTTGGCATGAAGAGGTGGTCGGGGTTCGAGGGCGAAACGACCACCCGGTGGACGTCGGCATGGAACCGGTCGTCCGGGGTTAGGAAGCTCTCCACCTCGGTCCAACTCGCTCCACCATCCTCGCTCTCGAGGAGCGCACCCTGCTCGATGCTCGCATACAACGTCTTCGGGTCAGACGAATGCGAGCCGACATGTTTGAGGTGGGCGTACCGCGGGGGCGTCGGGAACATCCAAAACTCGGTCTCACTGGAGCGGATTCCCGGCAGTTCCGTCCACGACTGGCCAAGGTTGGTCGACTTGTAGATCCGAACCGGCTCACAACCCGCGTAAATAGTCAGCCCTTCGGACGTCGTCTGCGCCGAGAGCGAGAACACGCGAAGTCCTGGCTCACTAAGGCGGTTCTCGCTCCAGGTATGCCCGTCATCGGTGCTGACGAAGATCCCACCGGGGCGTAACGTGGCCGCGATTATGGTGCCGCTCGGCTGATCACTCAGCAGGGCGGCAATCTGAAAATCCTCGAGGGTTCGCTCGGCGGCTGTCCAGCCAGAGTCCGCGCGTTCGAGCCGCACGATCCCGCGGATCGTGCCGACCAACACGACGTCGGCCCGTTCGTTCGACGTCGTCGTCGCTTCGCCGTTAGGAGATAGACCAATTGTCGCCATTACGCCTCCGGTAACTCTGCTCGTCGCGAACGGCACCTCTGGGACAGAGGCAGCAAGACTCCGATCCGGACCGGCCGGAGACTCGTCTATCGTAACATATGATAATAGGTCCTTGCAACCTTCTGCTGGCTGGCCCAGCGAGACGTGCCGAGGCTGCCCGAGACTCTCGACAGCCACGCGGTGGACCCGCATCGACAACATTGAGCGTCGTCGGCTTCACATCCGTGCACAACCAACTCGCCCGAACTGTTTACGCCGTGTGGTTCACGCGGGCTCGTCGCACACCTGTAGTGTCGGCAACGTTTCGCCAACTCTCACATTCCCTGACAGTCGCAAAGGAAGCGCCATGCGCCTCGGCGTCAGCTTTCCTCAACCTGATATCGGCTCGGATCCGAACGTAATCCGCGAGTTCGCGCAACTCGCCGAGAGGGCCGGCTTCGACTACCTATCCACCTTCGAGCACGTCGCGGGGGCTCACAAGGATCGATTCGTCGGCGTCGACACGGGATTTCCGGACCCTCCGTGCCTCTACGACGAGCCGTTTCACGAACCGTTCACGCTCTTTGCGTTCATGGCGGGTGTTACAAGTCACATAGATTTTGTCACCAACGTTCTCGTGCTTCCGCAGCGGCAGACGGTTCTCGTAGCCAAGCAGGCGGCCGAGGTCGCGATATTGAGCGGAGACCGCCTGCGCCTGGGCGTGGGTATCGGCTGGAACCACGCGGAATACGAAGCGCTCGGAGCGAACTTCCAAACCCGGGGTCGACGCGTCGCCGAACAGATTGTCGTGCTCCGCAAGCTCTGGAGCGAGCCGCTTGTCACGTTCAAGGGGAAATATCACGCGCTCGATCGCGTAGGCATAGCGCCGCTTCCCGATCAACCAATCCCGATCTGGATGGGTGGCGGACTCGGACCTAAAACACTGCAACGTATCGCCCAACTGGCCGATGGATGGTTACCGATGGGCCGGGCCGAGGTCGATTCTGAGATCATGATCACGATGCACCGCTACCTCGAAGCAGCAGGGCGAGAACCATCATCCCTCGGGATCCAAGGCGGGATCACCGCCTCCGGCGAGCGAGCAGATTGGTTAAGAGCCGCGAAACGCTGGGAACAGTTCGGCGCCACCGACCTAAATATCTCGACCGGCTTCGGCACCGGGCTGACCGCCCTTCAAGGACTAGAGCGCGCTGCAGAGATTCGAGAAGTTCTCGTGGATGAGCTCGGCTATTGATCGCGCTTCCACCTGCGTCCCAACGAAGGACGCAGGGCAGCCGTCAACGGTCGCAGAGAAGCCGAACTGCGGTAGGAGGCAGAGCTGCTCGAGCGGGACCACCCGGGCTGCCTGCTCGATGCGGCGCTTCAGCTCGTTCGGGCTCTCGAGTAGGGCGCGGTTGGTCGTGACGAGGCCGAGAACGACGAGCTTTCCCGGCGCAAGGTAGCGGAGCGGCGCGGAGTCGCCCGATCGCTCGTCGTCAAATTCGAGAAAATTCGCGTCGGCGCTTAACTCGCCGAACAGCGCCTCCGCGACGAAGTCGTAGGAGCCGTCAGCTGCCCACGAAGAGCAGTAGTTCCCACGGCACAGATGTGTCGAGACCGTCAAAGGTTCAGGATGCCTTGCAAGCGCTTCGTCTATCACGTAGATGTACCGCTCGTGGAGGTGCTCCGACTCGCGGCCTGTTCCGCTAGCTGCGCGCGCTGGCTCGGGGCGTTCAGGTAGGCGAGGCTCGTGTCGTCCAACTGCACGTAGGTGGCACCAAGCGCGCTCAGTCCGACTAGCTCGTCACGAAGGCGCCTGCGAGGTCTTGCCAGAACTCCTCGTCGTCGAGATACACAGATCGGTCAATCGCACTTGGGCGGCCCCGGAAATGCACCACGCTCGGTGAGGGAATCGTGATCTTTGATGTCGCGTCGGCGACGACCGATTTCAAGAAGGCGAAATCCTCGCCGAAGATCGTGTGGTCGATGCCCACCTTCGCAGTCACGTTCGGCGAGGCGCTGTTGAAGGTGAGGTCACCTTCCTCATTGTGGAAATGCACCGCGATTGCTTCCTCACCACGGCTTATCCCGGCAAGCTGGTAGATGAAGTCCATATGCCAGTTCGTGCGCCAAAACTCGCCCTCGGTCGCAACCTTGAGACCTGTCTCGTACTGGAGCTCGGCTGCTCATCGGATCGCATCGTCCTTTACCTCACGCAGACGCGCAGCGTCAATCTCACCGGATGCGAAGCGCGCCCGAGCTTCAAGTAGCCCAGGCAGCCGCAACGGGCTACCGACGTGGTCGGCTCGGAACGGCGGCGTTCTCTCATTCATGTACTTAGCACGCTTGATTGGCTCCGACCCGGGCCCCTAGGTGAGTGAGCAGCAAGTGGGCACTTGGCCCACCCGTGCTCGCATCGGCGCCGCCTTGTCTTGCCACGACTTTGTGGGCGAACACAAAGCTCGAAAGGCGTTCGAGCGGGCGCGATGTGGTCGTCCGGTCGTTCTGG
>DATCDR010000071.1:0-5669 GCA_036510575.1 Acidimicrobiales bacterium
CCAGCGGCATCTTCGAGGAGCGCAACCGCATCAGAGACGAGGATCGAGCCGGCAGGGACGAGCGCGAGCGGCTGTTGCACGGGCTTCAGTCTCTCCGCTGTGGCCCCGACGAGCGCCATCTTCGGATCCTCCCCGGATCTCATAAATACTCTGCGTCTATTATCTCACTCTTGGAACCTCAAGTGGTGGATAGGAGCAGCTCAAAGGGTTAAGGGACGGTCTTATATAGGGAGGTCTGGATTCATGGACACGAACTCGTCGGCACAAACGCCGCCGAGCTACGCCACCAAGACGATGTGTTCGCTCGCGACTTCGGCAGCACCCGTTGGTACCGCTGCCTCCGCTGTGACTCGTGGCGGCCGATGCCCCCGCCAACTCATCCAACGGCGAACTTTCCGCCCGATCGGGACCAGATTTCCCCACCCCTTCGCGGCCGCGCACTTCGAGATCGCTATGTCCTCCGACTGATCGCTCTGGATCGGACAGTTCGCGTGCTCGTGCTCGCTCCGATTGCGGCCGCGATCTTCTTGTTCGCGCAAAACCGCTGTACCCGACCACGAAGAGGCGACCAGGACCGCCCGACGGCGGTCCATCCCCATCATGGTTGAGAACAACTGAAACACCGGGGCCCTCAAGACTTCCCCTCTGGGCGGGCAGAGCCCGGCCTTGACCGCCCCTCGTCGACGCTCATCAGGAGAGGGTGTTCTACATGCGCGCCCCCGCCGCGTTTGGCTGTTCGCGTTATCGCAGGAAAAGGTGGTCTTCGGCTTCGCCGAAGGCTCTTGGCACCGAGTGCTCCTTCAGGAACGTCGATCTGCTCGTTGGCGGCCTCTAGACTTCGGCGGTGAGCGACTTCAACCCCGGGTCCTACGGCGCTGGCATCGCGGATGAATACGACGCCCTGTACGAGGGTTATCTCGAAACTGACGCCGCTATCGAGCGCATCATCGAACTAGCAGCGGGGGGCGCCGTCCTCGAGCTCGGCATTGGCACTGGCCGGCTCGCTGTCCCGCTGGCCGCCCACGGCCTTGAGGTCCATGGTGTCGACGCGTCACCGGAGATGGTCGAGGTCCTGCGAATGAAGCCGGGGGGCGCCCAGATCCCAGTCGTGATCGGCGACTTCGCGGAGGTCCACGCCGGTTCGGACTTCACGCTCGTGGTTCTAGCGTTCAACACGATTTTCGCTCTTCCCGACCAACGAGCGCAGGTGTGCTGCTTCGCGAACGCAGCGAGACACCTTCGGCCGGGCGGCAGGTTTGTCGTCGAAGCGTGGATCCCGGACCTCGGCGATTTCCACCACAATCGGGCCGTAAGACCACGAATTGGGCGCTCGGACGTCGTGTCGATTGAGGTGGTCGACGTGGATCCGGTCGACCAGATGATGCGAACGACCCAGATCGTGCTGCGCGATGGATCAGTGCGCCTACATCCCGCGAACCACCGCTACGCGTGGCCGGCCGAACTTGACCTCATGGCCGAACTCGCAGGGATGCGTCGTATCGACCGTTGGGAAAACTGGCGAGGCACCCCGTTCACCGCTGATAGCAGAGAGCACGTCACCGTCTACCAGCGGGAAACCTGAGAAGCCGCCCTGTCGCGGCTCGAAGACGACTATAACTGACCCGTGCTCCACTCCCCGAGGCGAAATTCCCAGGGACTCACGCCGGATCCTGCGGCGCGGCCAAGGTCCGCTCGTGCTCTTCCAATGCCACGTGGACCGGTTAGCGGAGCCATCCTCGAAGCACTTTCGCGACCACCGCACACCGTTCCATCGATTCCACATTCGGAGGACGATCCCCTGTGGGGCGACGACAGCGCCCTGGCCCTCTACGCCTTGCACGAGTTGCACTACCGCTCGTTCGCGGACGTCGACGATAAGTGGGAGTGGGAGCCGTCGCTGGTCCATGCTGCGGCCAAGCTGGAGGACGGCCTCGAGAATCGCCTCCGCGAGGAAGTCGGATGGGAGAGGGTGGAACCGGGCCGGGTGGTTGGCGAGTTGTCCCGACTCGCCCTGCCAATCCCGGGCCAGTCGCTCTCAGAGGTATGCAGGGACAGCGGAACCCTCGGACAGATGCAGGAGTTCGCGATCCACCGATCGGCATATCAGCTAAAGGAAGCCGATCCCCACACGTGGGCGATCCCGCGCCTGCACGGCCGAGCGAAGGCGGCGCTCGTCCGTATCCAAACAGGCGAGTACGGCAACGGCATCTCGACCCGGTTACATTCAGAGCTCTTCGCCACGACCATGCGGGCACTTGGGCTGGACGACTCCTACGGCGCATACGTCGACTGGATTCCCGGAACTACGCTCGCCACTGCGAATCTCGTGTCGCTGTTCGGGCTCCATCGACGCTGGCGTGGCGCGCTCGTCGGTCACTTGGCTTACTTCGAGATGTCTTCGGTCACCCCCATGGGCCGCTACGCCGAGGCGCTGCGGCGCCTCGGGATCGATGAGGCCGGCCTCGACTTCTACGACGAGCACGTCGAGGCCGACAGCAATCACGAGGTCGTAGCGATCGACGGGCTCGTCGGCGGTTTCATCGAGGAAGAGCCCGAGCTGGCTTCCGACGTCATCTTCGGCGCCAAAGCGCTGGATTGCGTGGAAGCCGCGTTCGCTCGCCACCTCCTCGACGCATGGTTGCGAGGAGAGTCCTCGCTCCTAGCGGCCCCATGACCGAGCGCATGGCAATCAGCTACGTGCTCCCCCTGCGCACGGAGGACAACGAAACGGTCGCAGAACTCGCTGCGTACCTGAAGGACCTAGCGAGCGTTGTCGAGGAAGTCCTTGTGGTCGACGGTTCTTCCCCGCTCGCGCTCGCCGACCATCAATCGAGATTCAGTCCCACTGTCACGGTTGTCCCACCGCAGCAGTGGACCTTGATGGGCAAGGTCGGCAACGTGATGACCGGTGTCCGGCTCGCCGCGCACGATCGCGTCATCATCGCTGACGACGATGTCCGCTTCACGGCCGACCAACTCGCTCACGTCGCCGCTGCCCTCGACGAGGCCGAAATAGTCCGGCCTCAAAACTATTTCGACCCCCTTCCTTGGCACGCCCGATTCGACACGGCCCGCACCCTGTTGAATCGCGTCACCGGTGGGGACTGGCCGGGGACGCTCGCGGTGCGTCGCTCCTTCCTCCTCCGCGTCGGGGGATATTCGGGCGACGTCCTGTTCGAGAACCTCGAGCTCGTCAGAACGGTCCGAGCCGCCGGTGGTCGCGAACGGCTGCTGCTCGATCTCATCGTGCGTCGCGTCCCTCCGACCGCCTCACACTTCAGGGGTCAGCAGGTCCGTCAGGCATATGACGAATTGGCACGTCCGGCTCGACTGGCCGTTTTCCTCGCGGTCCTCCCCGCAGTTACCTGGGCTTGCCTGACCAGAAAAGAGGGGGCACTAGCAGGTGGGGCGGTCCTCGTGATGGCGGCGGCGGAGGCCGGCCGGCGTCGCGCCGGCGGCTCAACAGTCTTCCCGGGATCATCTTCCGTGGTCGCCCCGATCTGGCTCCTCTGGCGGTCAGGCTGTGCGTGGTGCGCGCTTGGTGCCCGCGCTCGCGGGGGTGTCCGTTATCGCGACACCCGGTTTCAGCGTGCCGCTACGCCGGCACGGGAGCTGAGGCGCCGGTACTCTTCAGCGAAGCGGAAGATGGGCAATACACCGCCCGTGGAGCTGGTGGACGAAGGTGGCGAGCACGTCGGAACCGCATCAGTACGCGTCCAATGACCCAACAAACATGACTGGCATGCTTAGTAGCGCCGCCGCCATGTGTAGCGGTGGAGAAAAGCTTCCGAAGCGCGGGACGCGCGCCCAGGCGTGTAAGGGGGCAGCGCCACCACTGCTGAGACTTCCTCGAGGTTGGTGACGCTGTCTGAGCGTGCCACGGCACTGTTCGATGGCCTCGTTCACCCCGTCCACCAAGAGGGGCGGGTCTTCGCCTGGAGCCTCATGGACAAGGACTAGTCGATCGGTTCCCGCTGATCCCGTAGGTCGTTCAGGCTCCGATCAGATTCCTGCGATGCGTGGAGGTTTACGCATTCGGTGACCCGAGACCGACGACTATCGACGAGAGGCTTCCAACAGCACCGGCGTGGTGATGACCACGCTATAAGCCGGTGGCTTTCTCGTACGTAGACCCGAGGACAGACAAGACCTCTTCATTGCATTCGACAGCGGTTCCTTGATGTGATGAAGGACCGCTCTCCGGCTCTCGCGTGACGGGCAGCGCCAAAGCGCACCCGGGCGCCGGCAGAAAGAGCTCGCTATGGCCCGGTCAGCGAAGAAGAACGAGATCTCTCCTCGTCGTGGGGAGCCGAGCAGTGCAACGCTTCCGCGAAAACTTCCGCGAAAACCTCCGCGGAGAGAAATTTCCGAAGAAAGTCGGCAAGTGGCCTCCGCGGGGAGCGTTCAATCCTCCGCGCCGACATGAGCCGACGCCGAACGCTGCTGGACTCGTACGGCTTCGCCCCCGGGATCGAAGCACACGGGGCTGTACCGCTGCCCGCCGAAATGGTCGATCCGAGGAGATCGCTCGACGTGCCGGCCATTCGAGCGTGGCGTTCACCTACGTCCGTTACGGCCACCTCTTCCCAGGGGCAGACACGGTGGCGGCGGCCAAGCTCGACGCGATCCGCACCACCGCGGCGAGCCCCTCTCGCGTCCGGCACCGCGGAGGTTGAAGCGACCTCCGCGGTGCTGCTCAGCCACCTTGAGAGGGTGGAATATACCTCTCATGAACAGTCCTCGGTGGAGCAATCATCACTGTGACCTGCTCATTCACGGAGGTGCTCGCGCATGCTCGCCCAGCCGAAAAACATTGAAGTTACCCTGTAGTTACCCTGGAGCTGCTGAGTAGTTACCCCCGGAGCTGCTCACGTTCCGCGACCACGGGCGAAGGTTGGCAGCGAGCCCGATGCCATTTACTTACCAGGCGGTCTGACTGGCGAGGATGCTCAGTCGAAGTGCGCATCGCTGGCTCGCCCGCGGTCCGCTCCCGCTCGCGCACGGCTCAAGTCGCGATGTGCGAGCTCTGTGTACCGAGCATCGTACAGAGCCATCGCGTATCGAAGCGCCGACATTCTTTCCCGCGGCACCAGCCGACGGCGTTGCCGGAGGAGTCCAGTATTCCGAGGCCGGGCAAGTTGGTTCCGGATGCGGTGCTGTCCTCTTCAGGCGAGATCGTCCTTCCAAAGGCTTAATGTCGGCGCACGCGTTTTGCACCGGCAATCCCGTCCGCGCTCAAGCATCACGATAATGGGCGTCGAAAAATTCAGGCCGGGTGACCAGGTTCGAATGACTTGACGTCGCGAAGTGTCAACTGCCTGCCGTCAAGGCTTTTGTCAGCATCGAGATCCTCGATGGGCGTGAGCACGAAGCCAACGTGATCGCCAAATGGAATCTTCGCGATCACGTGGCCTTCGAATGAGGTGCTGCAGTCAGTAAGAATTGGGGCACCGGTAACGCCGGGACGCCAGGAGACCCCTTCGAACTTGTCGATGTCATCCCCGGTGTTCTGACCGAAGAGCGCGGCAAGCGCCTCGTTTTTCTTCGTGAGGATGTGAACCGCGAGCCCCGAAGCCGAGTCGGCAATCTCGTAGGTTCGATTCGCGATGGACAGACAGACGAGGTAGCGCGGCGGCTCGATCCCGCATTGGGTCGCAAATCCTACTAGG
>DATCDR010000072.1:0-2076 GCA_036510575.1 Acidimicrobiales bacterium
TGTGAGTCGAGGGGGCGGCTCGTCGGATCGATTTCGAACGGCGTCGCGATGGTGCCGGTCCAGCGCGATCTTCGCTGTGGCCGCCTGCGTGACCATCCGGGAGCGCACTTGCTCTTCATCGCCGCTGCGGGAGGTGCTGAGCTCTCCTGGTTCTATGAGTGGAGTGACACGCGACCGTGAATGCCATCGCCTTCTCCAACGAAGTTGAGGCCGCTCGATGGACTGGTTCGTCCAGCTATCCTCGGATTCCCTCGTAGTCGGCTCCCACGATGAAGTAGACCTCGCCCTTCGGGATTCCAGGTGTCTCGGTAGCCACGACTGCTCCTTCGACGTGCGCGGCGAGCGTCGCTGCTGCAGTCTCGGAGCCTGAGCTGTAGAGGATGTCGCTCTCTCGGTAGTTGTAGCTCGTCGCGTTGCCGGTGCCGTTCACTTCAAAGCCGGCACTCGTGAGCGCCGAGGCCGTCTGCGTCGCCTGGTTTGGCTGCCCGTTGCCGTTTTCCACCTCGACGAGCACCTGGCCTGTCGGGATCGTCGACGCTGGCGCCAAGGTCGTCGTCGTTGTCGTCGAAGTGCTTGTCGTCGTCGTTGGTTTGGCAGGTTTGGTCGTCGTTGTCGACCTCGCCACGATTGAGGTACTCGTCGTGGTCGAGGTTGGCGGCAGCGTTGGCTGAGTGGCAAGCGTCGTCGAGGACGACGGTGGGCGCGCGGCGTCGCCATTGGCCGGGTGCGTCGCGAATCCGCCGCTCAGCGCGTAGATCCCAACGCCGACTGCACAGGCGAGAAATACGAGCGTCGGAATCACGACAGGGAGACGCCACGGATCGCCGCGGCTTTTGGAGTGCCGGCCGCGATGGCCACCGAGATTTATCGGGGCAGAAGGAGTACTCACTGTTCGCGCAGGTTACCGCCCGGGCTTCCAGATCTCGTGGACCGCCGTTAGCCTGCCCAAAGGCGATGGGTTCGCGGCGCGGAGTGTTTGACGCGCGAAGAGAGTCGGGGGTTACGAGTGAAAGTGCGAATCGGCATCGGTCTCGGACGGGGTTCTTCCGGTTTGGAGGTCCTCGATCAGTTATGCGAGGCGATTGTCACGAATGGCTTTGACTCCCTTTGGCTCTCTGAGGTTCTTACCGGCGCGGCCATGGATCCGCTTATTGGCCTCGGAGTCGCTGCTGCAAGGTTCCCTGCGCTGAAAATCGGTACCACGATGCTCGCGCCCGGGCGAAACCCGGTCCGACTGGCGAAGTCACTCGCAACCCTCGACCGACTCTCTGAGGGCCGGCTGCTCGTCACGCTCGTGCCCGGCCTCACCGAGCAGCCCGAACGCGATGCCATCGGGGTAGAGGTGAAGCGGCGAGGCGAGCACCTCGACGAACTGCTGCCGCTGCTTCGCCGACTACTAAGTGGCGAGGCGGTCTCTTACGAGGGGCCGCTTGGACGCTTCTCCGACGTGACGATCTCACCGACTCCGGTGCAGCAGCCCCTCGAGTTCTGGCTCGGAGGAATGGTGAAGTCCTCGCTCATCCGCTGCGGTCGCCTGGCAGATGGCTGGCTGCCGTCGTTTTGTGCCGTCGAGGAGGCCGTCGCTGGACGCGAGGTGATCGACGAGGCAGCCGAAGCTGCCGGTCGGAGGATCGACCCAGAGCACTTCGGCGTGTCGGTTGCATACGTAGCCCGAGACGATGCCGCAGGAGAGCAAGCGCTGCAGTCTCGCCGCAACACCCGCGCCGGCTCAGCGGCGATACCCGTCGGGCTGCCTGCGCTTCGAGCGACACTCGAGAGTTTCATCGAGGCCGACTTCTCGAAGTTCGTGCTCCGGCCGCTCGTAGCCCCCTCGTCGTGGAGTGAGGAGCTCTCCGAACTCGCGGACGCCGTCGGGGCGCTGCAAACCTGACGGCATCACGAACCGACTCCGCGCGAAGCCCCTACGCTTCGTCGCATGTTGCGTCCTGAAAGCTGGACCAGACCAGTGGGTGCAAGTCCCACCTGGGTAATCGCCGGAGAGCCCAGTAGCAGACCCCAGTTCGCCGCCGAGAGGCGACGGGCCGAGCGGGGTGTCAAAAGCCTCTTCGGAGGGAG
>DATCDR010000073.1:0-13428 GCA_036510575.1 Acidimicrobiales bacterium
GTGGCCATCTTGGTCGTGACTGCCTTGCGCTCGCCCATCGAAAGCTCCATCGATCTGGCGTAGTTCGCCCGTCACGTAGGCGGAGGTTTTTACGTGAGGCAACGATGCGATCCACGCGGAGGTTTCTGATGAGTCAATGCGCTGGTCGGATCGAAGTGCCCCACTACCGGTACAGTTCGCGGCACCCAACACCGGTGTCAGGCCGCAACAAGTTGAGCGCCCCTCGATCGGCTTGCGCCTCTCGGGCAACGACGAGACCGATTGTGTGGCTGAGAGTTATTCGGAGGAAGACGACATGTCCGCTACATCCGACAGCGTTCCACGTCTCTCAGCGGAGGACCGACTGGAGATCCTCGAGCTGCTCGCTCGTTACTGCTGGGCGATTGACTGCGACGACGGTCCTGCATGGGCAGCTACCTTCGTTCCCGACGGCGTCTTCCATTCGCTACTTCTCGATAAGTCCTTTTCGGGCTACGACGAGCTCGTCGGCATGATCGAGACCCTCAGGCAACGCCGGGCCGAGGGTCACGACCGGAATTTGATCCACGTCCCCGCGAACGTCGTGCTGGAGCTGCGAGACGACGGAAAGGTCCGTCTCGTCGCGCAGCTACTGGGACCCCGAAAGGGCGCGAATGATCAAGCGGACTTCGCCATCGGTTGGTACGACGACGTCGTCGTGCGAACTCCGGAGGGCTGGCGATTCGAGGTCAGACGCCATAAGCATTGGCCGGATCCCGATCTAGCCGGAAGCCCGCTTCGGTAGCGGCCGACAAACGTACGTGACACGCAAGGCTGGTCCTGCGGCACGCCGATCGCAAGGAGACCCGGGATGAGCGAAGCGCTCGGCGACGGCGACCGACTGGCAGTCCAGGAGCTCGTCTCGCGCTACGCCTGGGCGCTCGACACGAGTGACGCAGATCTGATGGCCAGCGTCTTCACTCCAGATGGAGCCTTCATTGGTGATCTCGGTACCTACACCGGTCACGCTCAATTGCGCAGCTGGGTCGAATCCCGCAGCGCGGCACTACGGGCAACGCAACACTTTGTATCGAATGTGATGCTCACCTTCGAAGGCGACGTGATCCTCGAGCGGTCTGCCTGCTTGATCATCGGAGATGGCGGGAGCCAATCAGGCGTGCAATCGAGTGGCTTCTATCGCGGACGGGTCGTCAGGCACGACGGAGCATGGCTGTTTGCCGAACGGAGCTTCCACCACTGGTAGCGCCGGGAGGATCGCGTCGACGTGACCAAGTGCACATGGTGCAGCGGGCGGTACCGCGGCTCGGTCACTTTGGAGCGGTGGAGTTGACCTCGGGCACCGGCCGTGTGGTCGTCTGGGCGTACGTAGCGAGCCCCTCGGGGAAGTCACCGCGTCGAAGCACAGCACGGTCATCGGCGTCCCTGAACATCTTGCGGTACGGACTGTCATAGATCGCCGGGAGATCGGTCAGCGCGGCGTAGTAGTAGTACGCCATGTGGCGCCTCGCGAAGCGCCAACTGCCCTCCTCGCGAACGTAGACGTCGTCGTATCTCACTGAGGTCACGTACATCTTGCCGTCCATGGCCATCTCGGCCCATCCGTTGACCACGCCGACCGCCTGATCTAGACCGGTAAGTGTCACCACGTGGCTCAACGGGTAGTGCCGGGTCACCCCCCACTGTGTGAAGCGCCAAGCCATCCAACTCTGCGCGACGGCCCGTCCGACGCGGAGATTCGTGCCCCCGAACTGCACGAGTACCACGTCTTTCGTCATGAGATCGCCGTACTTCTCCGCATCACGGTCGTCTACGGCATTGCAGTAGTCCTTCGCGAGGTCGTAGATCGCTTCGCGGTCTTCGAGTTCTTGCACGCGTCGAGCGAGCGACTTACGTGGCGCCGTCACGTCGATCCATCCACGATCGACCCGAGGTAACCGTGGTTAATCGATAGCGCCGATCCGTCACGACGTGCGTGATTCGACCGGCGACTTGGCAGACGATGCCGGCCCTTCGCGCCCGCATGGCCTGTCGTCATCGAGGCGGCTTCCGAGTATGCCGAGTTCACGTGATCGGTTACCTCACCCGAGAGTCCATCGCCGCCTAGGTCGTCCAAGACCATCCACCCCTAATCTCTGCCTGGGGTCTCGCTCGCACACCCAGGTTTGGCACTTGGGGTTACCGTAGGTCACCACCGCGAAGAGGTTGCCGCGGGTTTAGCGCGGGTCTACCTCGTGTGCCCGCTGCATCGAGAGCGTATGCGCCTCGCTCGTCATGTCGCCGCCGCTTTGGAAGTCGGTTGGTAGTGGGCGTTCTTGGCCCTCGAAGCGATCCGCGAAGATATCGGCCCGATCGACGGGATGGAAGCCGAGTGCTTCGCCCGCGGACATGTCCCACATCAGGCCGTCGTTGTTCGACGCCGCATAGATCGTGGCATACGTCACGTCCGGCGCTGTCATCGCTGCCCGGAAGGCGCGGACCGTGTCTGCCTGGCTCGACCACGTGCTGAGGTGGCGGGTGTTGCCCGGCTCGTTGATAAACGTCCCAATTCGCACACACACCGCAGAGAGTCCGAACTTGTCGACGTAGAGCCGACAAAGTGCCTCGCCGGCAGCTTTCGAGACACCGTAGAGGCTGTCCGGGCGCACCGGCATGTTCGGCGAGACCTTCGATCCGACCGGATAAAACCCGGTGATGCGGTTGCTACTCGCGTAAGCGACGCGCCTGACGCCGGCCCTCCGGGCGGCTTCGAGTACATGGTACGTACCCACGATGTTGACGTTGGCGAGATCGTGGAAGTCCGCCTCTGAGGGATAGCCCCCGAGATGGATCACTCCCTCGCAGCCCTCGAACGCTCTGACCATTGCTTCGAGGTCGGCCAGGTCGATCTGATGAGCTATCTCATGGCCCAACAGCGAGGGGATTGCTCGAATATCAAGGCAGTGCATCGTCTCGACGTCGTCGTTCAAACCCGCTCGCAAGACTGTTCCGATGCGACCCGCTGCACCGGTGATCGCCCACACTGGCTTCATCGACATCATCCCCTCTGCGGTTGGAGCCCCTCATCTGAGACCGTAGCTGCAAGCGCCTCGGACTACTCCGCATCAATCGGATCACCGGGGTACAGCGATCTACCAACCGACGCTCCGAGTCCTGGTTCTTGACCTGCGGGACGCGTTGAGAAAGGCTGACGAAGCGGGAGCACTCTTGGCGGGCTCGCAAGATTCCCAACCACATCAGAGGGGTATCGACTATGTCTTCAGGGCGTCGTGCGATTCATCTGGCCGGCATCGGGCACGGGCTCGGTCGTCCGGCAGGGTCACGAATTGGCAACATCGTCGTTTCAGCCTCGCTCGTAGGGCGCAATCCTGAGTCCGGGGAGATCTCGACCGACCCAGCGGAACAGATCAAGAACCTCTTCGAGACGATGGTCAGATTCCTCGAAGCCGCCAATGTCACGCTCGACGACGTGATCCGAGTGAACGTAACGCTTTCTCAGCCCGAGTACCGAGAGTTCTTGAACGTGGAGTGGGCGAAGTACTTCAACGACGAAGAAAGCTTGCCTACCCGCAAGGCGACCATTGCGTCCCTACCGGGGGCCATCATCGCCGAGCTCGAACTGATGGCTGTCGCTTCATAGGCCAACTCGGAGGCGTTTCGCCCGTCTGTCACGCCCGCGTGCGACGCCAGCTCGAGCGATGAGTCGTCGAGTCGAGACAGCGGCGAGGGCTTCGATGGAGGAGATGGGTGCCGCCCGCAGCGCGTCTGTGGTCTTCTCTAAAAGGATCATTGGTCGCCATGGGGAGATCAGCACCCACCATTGGCGGGATCATCAGCTCGCTCGGAAACTAGGGCGGGGACGCAGGCTGGGCCTCTTTAGTTCATGAGTAGTTCACCTGTCGAGGTCTTCGGACCACGTCTGTTTGAGTCGGTGAGTTATCCGAGGGACAAGAACGCGCTACTTGATCGGGCGATAGAGCCTGGGTTGCCATCAGCGATCCAGGAGGCGATTCGTAGAGTTCCCGCGAAGATTTTTCGTTCGCGCGACGAGCTCGTCGTCGCCGTGGAGAACATCAGCTCACAGTCCACCTGACCGAAGTCACCGCACGGGGCTTCGGTGGCTACCTGTGATGATCCGTCGGCGGATCACATGGTGCGACCGCCAGGGAGCAATCCCGAAATCGACTCAGGCCGCGTCGGGAGGTGGCAACGATGAGTACGCAAGAGCTCCCTTAGGCAGCACCACCTTCACGTTTTCACTCCATTTCGAGAACGTGGCTGAGTCTTGCTGGGAGAACGGCGAACCGGCCGCGGTGCCGGTCGTAGCGTCGGTCATGCGGTAGGGCAGTTGCGGCGAGTTCGCCGCGAAGTAGACCTGAGAATGCCCGACGAACGACGAGTTGGTGCTCTTCACGACGTCATCGATTGTCGAAGTGACGGATTCAACGGATCGTCCGTCGACGCGTGATAGCCGGGAGATCGAGCTCGGTCGCTGAGGCAGAGAGTCGAGGGGCGCCTGAGACGGCTTCGTCCAGAAGGTGGTGCTTAGTACCAAAGAAGCGATCGTTTGGAACGGGGCGTCTTTCGGCGTGAACGAGATCCAGCGGTTCGCGTATGCATCGGCTCGGCGCAGCGGGTAGAGGAGATAGACCTGCAACGCCGCGGCATTTCCGCGCAAGTACGCGACGGACCCGATCACGATCGCCTCCGACGAACCCAGGCGTCCGTCGACGAATTGGACTCCCTCCCCACGACCGACGTCCCCGGATTCAGTCTGGCGGACTGTCGTCCCGTTGATGCCCAACGTCTGTTGATCGACGTAGTGGAACGAACCTGCAGCGGTAGCCGCGGCGTAGACGGCGGCCACGACCTCACCAGGTGTCTCGTTCGTCGAGGCGGTAGCCGCTGGTCCTAGAAGCAGCAGTGAAGTACCGACGGAGCCTGTCACAAGCATCGCCAGGGCAAATGCTCGAATCGGTGCTCCGCAATGATGGAAGCGCATCAGCGACTGGCTCGGAGATTACGAGGCTGGCCTGGCGTCGCGCTCGAGTGGTCGCGCCAGGCCGGCTCGCCGACAATTCGCCGCCGAGGGATCATCACCAGCTCAGAGTACGGCGGATAGGCCCGATGTCGAAATCTACACTCCGGTGTTCGCGAGCATCAGGTCGGTTTCTTAGCGAACTCCGTATTGGCGATGTTGTGCTCGGTCACCCAAGGCGTTCGCATCTCGCGTAACACAATCTTCTTCAAACTCCGGTCCGCATCCTGTCAAGATTCCTCTAGCCGCCAATCGATTGGGGGAACATGGAACTGGTCAGCGCAGCTCGAGTCATCACGAACCCTCGAGAGGCTCCGCTTGAAAGTGGGTCCGTGCTCGTTGACGCCGGGCGCGTCGTCGCGGTTGGAAAGGCCGAGGATCTCCGTCGCCTCGCCGGGTCGCCTCCGCACGAGATCGACCTCGGGCGCCGAACCGTTATGCCGGGACTCATCGACTCCCACGTACATCTTGGCTTCGACGGCGGTCCGACACCTGTGGCGAGGATGAAGGCGTCAAGTGACGCCCAGCTTCTCGTTCTCATGCTCCGCAGCGCGCGCGAGCTGCTCTCAGCCGGCGTCACGACCGCACGTGACCTCGGTTCACGTGCGCATCTCGGTCTCGATACCCAAGAGGCAATAGAGACCGGGATGGCCGACGGCCCGACACTTGTGATTGCGAACGAGCCGATCACGACCACGGGTGGCCACTGCTGGTTCATGGGTGGCGAGGTCGATAGTGATTCGGAGATTCGCCGTGCCGTGCGCGAGCGCCACAAGGCGGGGGCGAACGTCGTCAAGGTGATGTCGACGGGCGGATTCATGACGACTGGGTCCGCGCCGTGGCACGCACAGTTCGCTTCAGACGAGCTGCGCACCTTGGTCGATGAGGCCCGCCGGGTGGAGATGCCGGTTGCCGCGCACGCGCATGGGACGCCAGGAATTGCCAACGCTGTCGCTGCGGGCGTGACGACGATCGAGCACTGCTCCTGGGCGGTCCAAGGCGGGCTGCCAGGGGACGGCTACGACGAGGATGTCGTCGACCGCATGGTCGATGCCCAGATCCGCGTCTGTGTCACCGCCAACGTCCGATTCAACGAGCGCGAGCCGATCGGGCGTGAGGCATCCCGACGGCGCATTCAGCGGATGCACGAGGCAGGAGTCCGCTTCATCGCCGGCACTGACGCCGGTATTAACAACGTCCCGCACTACCAGTACGCGGGCGGTCTTCTGGCGCTCGAGTCGGCCGGGCTTAGCGCCATGGAGGTGCTTGCAGCGGCGACAGTCGAGGCGGCGGACGCCTGCGGGCTGGGTGCGAGCAAAGGGGTGCTTGCGCCGGGAATGGATGCGGATCTGATCGCTGTCGAGGGCAATCCCCTTGAGGACCTGAACGCGCTGCGCGGGGAGATGTGGATCATGAAGGGGGGCCGGGTCATTGACTTCCCGCCACGTGAGAGCTGGCCGCAAGAGCATGCCGTCGTCCCAACCGGGACCCGGGGGTGAGGGAGGTGACGAGCGCTCCACTCGACGAACAGGCGGTTGAGGCATTCCGCTCCGAGCTCCCTGCGCTCAAGAGCGTCGCGTATTTGAACACTGGCACGTCAGGGCCGATGCCAATCGTGGTCGCGGACGCGATGACGGCGGAGATTGACGAGCAACGAGATACGCCGCGCCTCGGTGCCGACCGGGGTGAACGGGTCCGGGAACTGAAGCGGTCGACCCGACTCGCGATCGCTAAGTGTCTTGGATGCGATGCCGAGGAGATCGCGCTTACCCACAACACGACTGAGGGCATGAACTTTGCAACCCTTGGCGTGAACTGGCAGCCAGGAGATGAAGCGGTGACGACGAACGTCGAGCACCCGGGCGCGCTGTACCCGCTCTATGCCGCACGCGAGCGGTTCAACATCACCATCAAGACCGCGGCGGTTGCAGGAAAGGATCCCGAGGCTTGCGTCGAGCAGATCACGCGGCAGCTGAGCTCCCGGACCAAGCTCGTTTCGCTGTCCCACGTCTCGTTTCAAACCGGTCAGCTCCTTCCGATCCACCAGATCTGCGACGCCGCGCACGCAGTGGGTGCGCTCGTGCTCGTTGACGGTGCGCAGACTTTCGGTGCGATACCGCTCGACATGGATTCGCTCGGATGCGACGCGTACGCCGTCTCGGGCCAGAAATGGCTGTGCGGACCGGAGGGTTCCGGTGCGCTGTTCGTTCGTCAGGAGGTCGTCTCGCAGCTTCGCATCGTCTTCGCCGCCTACGGGACGATGGAGGGTCACAACGATTACGGCGGCTTTCAAGTCCGCGGCAACGCGCAGCGTTTCGAGCAGGGAACGACCAATCCAGCCGAAATCGCCGGCCAACTCGCAGCGGTTCGTTGGCTCGCTGACAACGTTGGAATCGACAGGGCGTCCGAGCGTTCGTACGCGCTTGCCGAGCACACGATCGCAAAGATGAAGGAGCGTGGGCTGGCAGTCGAGACTCCAAGCTCCCACGCGGGTCTTGTGACGGCCTCGCTCGGTGGGAGCGACGCGGACCTCGCCGTGCGTGCCCTTCGCGAGCAGTCGATCTCAATTCGCTCGATTCGCCAGCTTGGTGCCGTTCGACTTTCGCTCGGCTTCTTCAACACCTACGAAGAGATCGACACGTGTGTTGAAGCAATCGACGCGGTGCTGCGTCCGTAGTTACCGGGTAGGCGTGCGTGTCCGTCGCTCAGGACTGAACTGTCGTTTCTATCGATCCGGTGCTATCTCGGCTCTGGCCCGGTCGGGAGTCTTGGGGTTCGCCCTACACCGGCGTGACCTACAACGACGGAGCGTTCGTAAAGTCCTGAAGTTGAGCGCGGAGGTCGATCGTCTCGATGCGACCGCGACCGATGACCTCGAGCGGGGATGGGGCGGTCAGAACCGGCAGCTCCGTGAGTCGCGTGGTCTGCTCTCGAACCTGGGTGGAGAAAAGTCGGCCGAACCTCCGCCGGCGATGCGATCCGAGCACAATCGCGCGGCGTCCTTCTCGCGAGCCACCTCGGCGACTAGCGTCGCGACCCGTCGATACGAGTCGACGACCGATGAGCCACCGGCGTGAATCCCGGCAGCGTGCGTGACTGCGGAGGTCAACAACTCCGTGGCTTCGTCCTTGGTGAGAAGGCTGATGCCGCGGCCACCCGCCAGGTACTCGTTGACGAAGAGCACATGGACCGTCGCTGCCGATGGCGGATTGACGGAAGATTGTGGTGCCAAGATGTGGACCACGGGTCGAGGCGTCGGTGAACGGGCGATGAGTTAGGTGGCCGTCACGATCTACCGTGTCGTAGCCGTGACCTTCATGATGGCGATGTACGCGCTCGAGTCGCGCGGCCGGCAGTTCATTGCGTTATTCGCCCTTGGTAGCGCGCTCTCGAGCAGCTATGGATTTCTGGCAGGTACGTGGCCATTTGGAGTCGTGGAGGGGGTCTGGACCTTTATTGCTCTTCGCCGGTTTCGGGCGAAGCCAGCAGCGCCCGATGCTGATCGTCCCACGTAACGACGAGTAACTGACGCGGATTTTTCTGCCGGTCCTCCAATTACCTTGACGACCATGTCTGACGCCGCCGAAGTCACTGGCGCGACCAAACGTCCGGCCGGTCGCATCGATTCGGACTTCGCGCCTTTGAAGATCGGCAGCATGGTGGTCGGCTGGGCAATTGTTGCCGGGCTCGGGCTCGTCGTTTTGATGCGCCTGGTTGCCTGGGATTCGGTTGAGCCGTTCATCGTCCTCAACGCTTTGTCGCTGATCGTGTACCTACCGGCTTGGGTTGTGGCGATTGGTTCGGCAATTGCGCGCAAATGGTTGCTCGCGCTCGCGGCGCTCGCGATCGTCATCGCCCAGGTGGTATTCGTCGCACCGGAGTTCCTCGCTGCGTCGCAGGTCCCGTCGTGGGCCAGGCACGCGGAGACCCTGAAGGTGTTCGATGCGAACATCGACAAGAGCTTTCAGTTCGAGGCCGGTTACGACCGAGCCATCGAGCAGGATCGGCCTGATCTCGTGACGCTTGAGGAGTTCACGCCGGGAGCCCTCGAGGGTATGGCGGCTTCAGGTCTGCTCGGGGAGTTTCCTTACCGATGTGTCGCTCCGCATTCTGGCGCGACCGGCTTCCTCGTCGCGTCCAGGCTCCCTTTGACCGGATGCCAAATTGAGACCGTTCTGTTGGACGGTCAGCCGACGCCGTACATGGTCGACGCGACGCTGTCGACGCCTGCTGGACGCGTCACGCTTCGCCTCGTCCACACCTTGGCCCCGCTACCTTCCTACTGGCGCGAGTGGTCTGCCGCTTTGGCTGCAGTTGACGGCTCCACGCGCTCGAGCAACAACAGTCGGATGCTGATGATCGGTGACTTCAACGCGACGTGGGGGAACGCCGGGTTTTCGGCGCTCGTGCACAGCGGGCTCACCGACGGCGCCGCGGCGCGCGGCGACGCTATCGATATGACGTGGCCGAACGGAGCTGTGGTGCCGACCTTCGTACGCATCGACCACGTACTCACCGGTTCACAGCTGGCCGTTACCAAGATCGCCACCGGGTCCGGCTTCGGCAGCGACCATCGCTACCTACTCGCTACGGTGGCGGTCCGACCTTAAGCAAGGGCGCGGGAACCTTTTGCCGAGGCGGGCGCGTCGAAGAGTCTCTGACGTATCAAGGCATCGAGGTCCCGAACGTGCGGATCCGGATCGGGGCAGCCAGGGCAGGCAGGCTTCTCGTCGGTCGCGCTTGGGGCTCATAAACTTCGATCTGCGGTCTGGCCCCGTGATCACTCGGCGGTGCTGGTCTGCTCCGGTGACGCTGAGGTAGTGCGTTCTGTTCGGTTGCTCGCGGTTATCTGATCTCGTCGAAGTACTCGAAAGAGCTCCTCGTAGGGGCCAAGAATGTAGACCTCATCGCCTTCGTGGAAACGTGTGCCGCGGCGAGGCGGGTGTTCGAGAATGCCGCCGGAATCGGCACGCTGAATGGCGATGACCCGGGTTCGTGCAGAGAGGTCCTGCATAGCCAGTCCCTGGAGCCCACCGTTCGGTGTGATGGACAAGCGGCCCACAAGAAAGGGTTGATGCTCGAAGTAGAAGGTCTCGAGCACATCGAGCCCGAGCGCCGCTCCGACAAACCACGGCGCGGCCAACGCAGATGTGGACCGCACATGACGAAAGCCGAAGTTGTGATTCATCATGAGGGCGAGGTCGTTGTCGAAGACGCGCAGCACGACCGGGACATCCCCCCAGCGATCCCGCAGTGATTCACGGACGGCGAGCCCGGTCTCGATGTTGGTCAGATCAGAGCTGGTGAGTACTGCGACCGCAGACGCGTCTGCGAGGTTGACCGTGACGTGTGTCTGGCTCTGCGTGGCGTCCGCGATGACGATCGGAACCCCTAACGAGCGTGCGCGGTCAAGGTAGCGATTGGATGGGTCGTGCTCGACGATCACCACCTGACAGTCCGCGGCGACCAAGCCCTCGACGACGCGGATGCCGACCGAGCCGAGTCCGATGACGACCACGTGCCCGGCCAGTCCTGGTACACGGCCGCGGCCGAGCGACTGTTCGATTCGACGGCTCACGAGAATGTTGGTGAAGAGGGCGAAGCTCGTCGAGACGAGGGTGATTCCGCAAAGGATGAAGATGATCGCCATGACTTCAATCCACGCGCTCTGCCCGCCGAAGAAGTAGTCGCCGAATCCGACCGTGGCAACGGTTTCGACTGCGAAGTAGGTCGAGGTCAACAGGTCGAGGTGCGAGTGCGTCGTCGGATCGACAAACCAGAACCGGACGACGATCGTCGCGAGCAGCAGCAAAGCCACGAGGGCCGACGTGCTGAGGACGAGTCCCTTGGCGTTGGTCTGCATCAGTGCAGCGATCCGGCGACGCATCTTGAGGATGACCGAGGCAGAAGGCCGCGCGAGGTGCAGCGCCCGCACGACGTCGAGGTCAGATCGTTCGAATTCAGCCGGCGTGCCGAGGACGGCGACCCGGTCACCCGTGGAGACAGGCTCGTCGCGGCCGGGACAGATGATGAGATCGCTGCCGTCCGCGTGTGAGATCGCTACGGGCGCAAGATTGCCGAAGTGGCTGCGGAACGTTTGGCGGTATCCCTCGTCTCCACTGACGGTGGCCTGGATGACGGCGAACTGCTCTCCTGCGAGCTTCAGCTCGTGTGTCGCCAGCCCCAAGCAGGCCTCGATGAATGACGGTGCCGCGAGCGCCGCGACGTCGAGCACGCTGTTCGCCCCGGTCACCGTCTCGAGCGCTCGACCGACCGATGGATTGGCCAGCTGCACGACGAGTCGGACGTCGGGACGCGCCTCATGCACCTGCAATGCGAGTTCGAGTGTGGCGAGGTCGTTCGCCTCGGCACACACCACCGCCGCGGCCCTATCGAGCCCGGCCTCGCCCAGACCATCGCCGAGATTGGCATTTCGGTGAATCTGCCGAACGCCCCATCCTTCGACGATTCGAGCCAGCTTCGGATCAGGGTCCTCGTCGACGACCACGACCTGCACTCCACTGAAGTGCAGCTGCTCGACTGATCGAAGGCCCACGCCCTTTAATCCGCAGACGATGACGTGACCCTCGATCGGTCCCGCAGTGTGGTCGCGAATGGGCCACGGCGCGCCGCCGTCCGTGCTCACTCTTGTCAGCCTCTGCTAGTTACGGGCCAAAGGCGCGCCGCTGCCGAGCGCGTAGCTTTCACGGTCACTGACATGCCGCACTTGCTCGGCCTGTGTCGGGCACTGCAGGACCTTCCGGGCGAAGGATCGCTCGCGCTCACCGACTTAGAAGATCCCAAGCAGTTGGTTGAGGGTCACGTCCGCGTGCCGACGGGCGCGGAATATCACGTCCGCCTGCCGTTTTGTGCCTTCCTGGCGAAGTTGGTCGTAGCTGCTTGCATGTCGCAGTGATGAACCCTCCTCTCCTCGGTTGATTCGAGCGCGGTCGCCGCTCCCATCGGGGTCGTGATGGGCAAGCACGTTTACCGTAGGGGCGCTCTGTATCGCGAAGGTTTCCGAAAGGTAAAGAGTTCGTGCAAACCCAGTGACTGCTCGCCCCGGCTCGTCTCGCGGTGGTCGGAGCACGGGTGGACCGTCAGTCGATCGGTTCTTCGACCTCGTCCGGCTTCTCTTGAACCAGCAGTTCAGCCTTGTTGACGAAAGCGCGAAGGAGTCGAATCAACTCCGCCTGGTCCTCTGTCGGGAGCACGCTGATCAGGTGAGCGTTCATTGTCTCTGTTCTTGGCGCGATGGCTGCGAGCAGATCCGCGCCGTCGGTCGTCAGTCGCAGGATGTTCCGGCGGCGATCATTGGGGTCGCGCGTGCGTTCGAGGAGGCCCCGCTTCATAAGCCGATCGACCACGTCAGCGGTTGTAGACCTGTCGAGGGAGACGGACGCTCCGAGCGTTCGTTGATCCATTCCAGGGGCACGCGAGAGCGCAACTAGCACTAGAACCTGGGGAGACGTGACTTCGTCTGACACCTCGGAGTTCCAGAGCAGTGTGTGAATCTGTTGCGCACGCCGGATGAGGTGGCCGACGTGGGGATGCGTTATTTGAAGACTCAATCCCCACCCCCAAATCTCATGTCGGCCTACGGATCCGATGAGGCTAGTTCGACCTGGGCGTCGCTGAAAACGAAGTCCGATGGAGCGCCTCTCCGGTAGCTTCTTGCCCGTGGACTTCGCCGGCCCCTTCCTCGATGACGAGACCGCGATGGATGAAGCGTTGCTGTATGCGGCAAAGGGGCTCTCAAGCGGCGACGTCGCCGTCGGCGCACTGGTACTTGATGGGAGCGGTCGAGTTCTCGCCGCGCGGCACGACGAGGTCCGGTCATCTGGTGACCCGACCGCGCATGCAGCGGCGTTAGCGCTTCGCGACACTGCAGCCGCGCGGGGTTCCTGGAGGTTGTTGAACTTCCAGTTGATCGTGACGCGCGAGCCGTGCGCATTATGTGCCGGAGCGGCAGTATCGGCGAGGATCGGGCGGGCAGTTGTCGGTGCTCGCGACGAACGTCACGGCTGCCTCGGCTCGCGATACAACCTTGGGGCCGACCCACGTTTGAACCACGAGTTCGATGTCAGCGCCGATGTTCTAGCTGATCGGTGTGAGGCGATCTTTTCGAGCTCGTTTCTAAACGATACCGATCGGGCCGCGCGAGCTGCCTAGAAGTTGGGCCAGGTCCGCGGATCGTGGGCGAACTTCGGCTCGTGTGATTGCGGCGGACAACAGCGCACGACCGATGTTGAAGGGATAGCTACGGCGATCGACCTCAGGTGAGTTGCACGCTCGTCTTGTCAATCACCGGCCGCGACCGACTGCGAGCTCGGAAAATGAGTACTGCGATGAGGAGTAGCCCTAGCCCGGTCAGGACGAGTGAGGCGATCTCGACGGCGTCGGTTCAGTTATCT
>DATCDR010000074.1:0-2399 GCA_036510575.1 Acidimicrobiales bacterium
CGTACGTCGCGGGGGGTCATCCGCTTGGCCCGTTCGTTCAGAAATAACGCCGCGGAGGGGCTGGTGGCGTCCATCAGGGTCGAACGAGGATCGCCGAGATAGCGCTTTGCTGCTTGGACCGTGGCCGAGCTCAGCGGCACACGGCGCTGCTTTGAGCCCTTCCCCCACACCGTGACCATCTCGGCGCCAAGGTCCAGTCCGTCAAGATCGAGACCGCAGCACTCGCTCACTCGCAGCCCTGATCCGTAGAGCAACTCGAGGAGGAGGTCGTCTCGGAGGTCGAGCGCTTGTTCGCGTGCTCCGTCCTCGCCCCTGTAGGGCCCTCGAGGGGGCTCAGCCGGCTCCAGGAGCTCATGAAGCTCGGTGGTAGTAAGCGTACGGGGAAGCTTCGCGGGGCCCGAAGGCGCCGTTAGGCGGCGCGCAGGATCGTCGGCGACTAGCCCACGCCGAAGTGCATACGCGAAGTAGCGGCGGATCGAGGCCGCCTTCCGGGCGATCGAGCGCCGCTCGAAGCTCCTCGTTGTGAGATAGGCGAGGTATCGGCGTAGCAGCATGCGGTCGACGCCCGCTGGGCCATCGAGGCCAGCACGTTCGGCCCACTCAAAGAAGGCAACCAGGTCACTCTGGTAAGCCTTGACCGAGGCGGGCGCGAGCGAGCCGAGTGAGGCGACGAATCCCTCGATATCCCAGCTCATCAGCGGAATGTTAATGGTGGGACGCCTGTGGCCCTCGTATTGAACCCAACGCGAGCGCACAACGCCGCGACCACTTCGAGGAGGTGGCCGGTGAAGCGGCACGGCGCGTGCGAGGATTTCTAGTAGCGGTGAGGCCCGCGAACTGGGAGGATAGTCGTATGGCAAGCCAGATCCTGATCGTCGAGGACGACGAGAGAATCCGCGCCTCGATGCGGCTCGCCCTCGAGGACGAAGGTTACGAGATAACAGAGGTCGGCAGCAGCGAGGACGCGCTCGTCGCGTTCGGCGTGGCGCTTGCCACACAGCCCTTCGACGTCGTCATCATCGACATCATGTTGCCAGGCATGGACGGCTTCGGCTGTTGCCGAGAGGTGCGGCGACACAGCGGGGTGCCGATCATCATGGTGACTGCCCGCACCGACACCCACGACGTCGTAGCTGGGCTCGAAGCAGGGGCAGATGACTACGTCACCAAGCCCTTCGAGCCAAAAGAGTTGGCCGCGAGGATCCGCGCGCTGCTTCGTCGGGCCAAGGCTGCCGACGACGGACCGGCGATCCTCACCTTCGGTGATCTCGAGGTGCTGCCAGAGGCAGGAACGGTTCGCCTAGCCGGCGAAGAAGTGCACCTCACCCGCACCGAGTTCATGCTGCTTTGCGAGCTGGCGTCAAACGCCGGCAAGGTGCTCTCGCGAGAGCACCTCCTCGAAAGCGTCTGGAGCTACGACTACTTCGGAGACGGCCGACTCGTCGACGTGCATGTGCGTCGACTCCGCATCAAGGTGGAGCCGAATCCGGCAAACCCTCGCCACGTGATCACGGTCCGGGGACTCGGCTACAAACTCGCCCCGTAGATGGCGATCGCTGTGGCGACGCCTGCGAGCACCCGTCGCCACTTTGGCAGATGGCGACTGCCGAACCTGCGCCTCCAGCTCCTCCCCCGTCTCACGGCGGCCTTCGCGCTGGGCGCCTTCGTGCTCTGCCTCGCCGTCACGGGAATCGCCTACTTCTCTGCGCGTTCGACGATCCAAGGTCAAGCAGTCGCAGCAGCTGAGTCCACGGCGTACTCCGACGCCGAACAGCTCCAGCTCGTACCGCCGACACCGGACGCGTCGAACATCTTGCCGAAGCTCTCCTCGATCGACACGTCCGACAACAGCTTGTCGCTCTATGAGTTCGGTCCGGCGGGCTGTGCCAAGTCAGCGAGCTGCAGCTGGATCGATGCGTCGCCATTCACCGCTTCACAGGCACGTAGCGCATTTTCGAATCTGGACCTGCCGACTTCGCTCGTCGACTCAGTCGCGGGCGGCACGCCGGCATTTCAGGTCTTCGACTTCGACGGGGACGCTTACATCGGTGTTGGTTATCCGGTCAACGGAAATGAGTTCTTCCAGGTCTTCCCAACTGCAACCGTCTCGAGCACGCTGCAGGATCTCGCGCTCGCGCTGCTGTTCGCGACGATCGTTACGACGCTGAGCGGTGCCGTGCTCGGGCGGTGGGCGGCACGACGCGTCCTCCGGCCGCTTCATGAGGCGACGCTCGCCGCCAGTGCGATCGCGAATGGTCAATTCGACACTCGTCTCGCATCCGACGGGACGAGTGACCTCGCGGCACTGGCCGCTGCCTTCAACCAGATGGTTGACGGCGTCCAGGCCCGAATAGAGCGCGAAGCCCGGTTCGCGTCCGACGTCGCGCACGAACTTCGCT
>DATCDR010000075.1:0-33625 GCA_036510575.1 Acidimicrobiales bacterium
GGTGAGTACTCCGTCGGGCTCATGAACCTCGACTCGACACTGGAGGTCAGGGGCCCGTTCGGAACCTCGCTCGCCGCTCGGGCCGCCTTCCAACGCTCGTCTGCCTGGAAGTTCGCCCACGACGCCGTGGCGGCCTCACGACTCGGGAAGTCGCAGATGTAGACCAACCCCCCTGTAGTCGGGTCGTCCTCGTCTGGAGCGACCCAGAAGCCCGTAACGCTGATCCCGTGTTCGGCGAAAAGACCGATAGTGTGATCCTTGAACCTGTTCGAGAGCGCCTCGAGGTTTCCCGGCGAGGAGCGGTAGGTACGTAATTCGAAAATGCGATCGTCAGCCATGCACACATTCTTGCCACATTTCGGCAGGAGTGGGAGTGCCTTGCCTCGGCCGCGGTCCGCTGCCGTCGGCCGCGAGCAGACAAACAGCAACGGTGAACGATCTCGTCCGAAATTCCCCGGCGCATTGCGACCAAGCCAAGGGGCCGAGTTCTCGACGGGATCTTCGGAACTAGGCGGCCTACGACCCGGTGTGTGAGAGGTTGTCGCGGAACATCGGCCACGCGGGATCGATCGGCGGTTGGTCGAGCAGCGCATACGACGTCATCTGGCCAGGGCGGCCGTCCGGCCCGCCGCAGCCTTCGATGATGTGCCAGGAGCTGGCCACTTCGGCAACGGCGGGCGCATTTAGGACCTCACAGCCGTTGTTGATCGCCGAGGACTCGTTCGAATGATCGAGGAAGCGGCCAGAATCACCGTCGATCGGGTATAGCCCGTTCGTCGTTCCGACCAGCACGTCACTGCTCGTCTCTCCCTCGAGCGGCACAAGGACGGGCGATGCGAAGCTCTGGCCACCAAGGAGCACGTCGGACCACCGAAGCGAGCCGTCTCCGTTCCACGCATACGCCATCGAGGTGTTCGGACCGTTCGGCGGAGCACAGTCGCTTGGTCGCGGTCCCCGACACATCCAGGAGATGTCGACCACCCCGCGCACACCTGGAGCGATCTTGCCGATCGCAGGCGAGCCGAGAACCGGGCCTGCTGTCTTGGCCGGCCACCCGGGAAGCGTGGCGCCGTCGCTCGCCCGCAGGGCGATCACCTCATTGGTGCCAGAGGGGAAAGGCTGATAGAAGAACGAGGTCCCGACCACGACGGCGAGCTGACCCTCGAGGGTCCCAACGGCGGGACTGGACCAGATGGCTTGCTTTTCGCAGTCGCGCCACACCGGAACAAGCGCGCCGTGATGGTAGCGATAGTCGCCGACCCAACCCCCGACGCAACCGTCGAGGCCCGAGGCGTCCGAGCCGAGGAAGATGTCTTCCTCGTGTTGTCCTGGCATGCGATAAAGGGCCGGCGAGGACCAGATCGTGTCCGCGTTGTTGAAGGGAAAGCCCGGCACGAGCGCGCCTGAGGGTGTCAGCGCGTACACGTGATGATCCCAGGAGCCGAAGACGATGTCGCTTTGGCTATTGCCGGTCACGTCACCGACAGCAGGCGATGAGATAACGCCGACCGCCGTACCTGGCGCGGCGCCGACGCCGAACACCCATTCGCGCTGCCCGGTGATGGAAAATGCCTCGACTTCCCCAACTGAGTTGTGTACCCAGGTCGACCCGGAGCCGACGACGATCGATGGCGCGCCATTCGGCCCGTGCAAGAACGCGATCGCAGGACTGGACTCGATCGCGGCGTGCTTTCCAGCCGGCGCTGTCATCGCGGACGGCCAACCCGGAAGCTCTTTGCCGGTCGCGGCATCGAGAACGTAGACCATTCCGTTCTCAGAACCAACTGCTGCGATAGTCCTACCGTTGTAGGTGCCAACGGTCGGTGAACTCTGCGCGATCGATCCTGTCGGTGACTTCCAAAGGGCCGCAGGCCAGTGAAACGCCCCCGCGACACCAAGCTCGACGTCGATGCCGGTCGCAGCTTTGTCAGGACTTACGGCTACGACAACCGCTTGAGCGTGCGTGACGGTGCCGTTCGTCGAGCCGTCGTAGTACGAGGTTGGAAAGAGCCCCGGAACCGCGGCCGCTCGTGCCTTTGGGCCATTCGGGGCACAGGTCCGCGAGAACTCGACGTAGTAGGAGCCCTCCGCCAACTTGGTGAAGGTGAAATTGGGATTCGTTGCGCCCGTTTCCGAACGCGTGAAGATGAAGTCCCGGCGGGGAATCTTCGCGCCCGAAGCCGCGGTAACCGGGATTGCCGCAACGCAGACCGAGCCGACCTCGCTGCCGTCGAGCTGGGTCACTCGACCAGAGAGCACTCCGCTCGTGACAGCTGCCGTCGCGGAGTTCGCGGCGACGCTGCCGAGGCCGCCCATCACCATCGTCAGCGCCAGCGCCGCTCCCGCTACGGGTCTCCGAGCGCTGCGGTACATCACTTGTCCGACTGTGAGCGGAATCGGGCAACTCCGCGTCGTTGTTGTACGAGAGTTGTCATATGCCCACCTGCCTGCGGGCGTGGTGCCTCGTCGGCGCCGCTGCCAAAGGAGGCTCCGATCCCCTCCGTCGAGCGGGAGGAGCTGCCTTGAATCGCGAAGTCCGTCACAACCCTCTAACGGCATACCAGGTGCCAGATTTGAGGGGCATCGGGGGTCGCGCGCTCGTTGTGCCCTCCGTCTCTCGACATCCGCGCGACAGCACTCGCGTAACGGACGGTGCTGGGCGTGAGACGCCGTGCGCGGTCTCGCCTTTTCATCCACGCTATCTGCAGGCGTGCGTGAGGTGCCAGGTCTTCGCCAGCGACGAAACGCGGGTATCGCCATGAGCCAAGGTCGCGACGGTCAGCTCGGCCAGACGCCGCTGACGGTTCGTGGGAGTTGGTGACCCCCTCGGGCCCACCTAGGCACTCCCGCGCACCGCTAACGCAGGCCGAAAAGCCTTCGACGATACTCAACGTCGATACGCTCGGGTTGCGGGGTGGACGTGACCAAGCCGGTGCCCGGAGTGCCCAAGTCGTGACCGTGATCGACCGCCGAACGTTTCTTCGCCTGAGCGCCAGTGCAGTCGCGGCAGTCGCCGCCGGGCTGCTGGCGGGCAGTAGTCGCGGCGCAGTGATGCCAACGGTCATTCGCCCAAAAGGCCTACTACGGGTCAAACCTCGCCCGGCTCTCGGAGGTGAAGCACCGCTACGACCCGGACAACACCTTTAAGTTCGCGCAGTCGATCCCGCCCACGCACTAGCTCGGAAACAGGCCGTTCGCTACTTCTCGATCGAAGCCATCGGCGAGGACGAGGGGTAGGCGCGTCGAAGGAGATCCCATGCCTCGGTAACCGCGAGCGGGCCCGACCACAAAAAGCCCTGCCCGATGTCGCAGCCACTCGCGGTTAAGAACTCCGCCTGGTACTCCTCCTCGACACCCTCGGCGATGGTCCGAAGGCCAAGCGAGTGCGCGAGATTCAAGATCGGCCCGAGCAGTTTCGAGCCAGTCGTGGCGGTGCCGTCGATCGGCGAGACGAAGCTCTTGTCGATCTTCAAGATGTCGACCGGGAGGTCTTGGAGGTAGGAAAGCGATGAGTACCCGGTCCCGAAGTCGTCGATCGCGATGCTCATCCCCTCATCGCTTAGCCGCGCCAGCATCGCGGCAACCTCGGCCGGCTCCCGCAACAACACGCTTTCGGTGATCTCGAGAACGACCCGGTCGGCATAGACCCCCGCCGAGGCGATCGCCCGCTTGGCATGCTCGACGAGCGCGTCGTCGCGGATCTGGCGGGACGAGACGTTAAAGGCCATCGTGAAGTCACTGCCTGGCGTGAGCAAGCGGCTCCAGGCACCGAGCTGGCGCGTCGCCTCATAGAGCACCCAGCGGCCGATATCTACGATCAGCCCCGACTCCTCGGCGATCCCGATGAACATGTCGGGCGGTATCAGGCCCATGGCGGGATGCTGCCAGCGCAGCAGTGCTTCGAAGCCGGCGAGCTTGCCCGTTGCCAGCTCGAAGCACGGCTGGTACTCCAAGAAGAGCTCGCCTCGCTCGAGCGCTCCGGCGAGCTCGGTCTGCAGCTCGAATCGCTCGAGTGCCTGGTCTCGCATCCAGACCTCGAAGAGGCGTCCGGCATCTTTGCCGTCGGCCTTCACGCTGTACATCGCGATGTCAGCGTTCCGGACCAGGTCGGCGGCGGTGTTGCAATCGGGACCGCTGATCGCGACGCCGATACTCGCTGTGACGTGACGGTCGGTGAACTCTGAGACCGTCGCGAGCGAGATATTGGTTCGCATCCGTTCGCCGGTGATGATTGCGTCCTCGGTGTCGAGAAGGTCCTCCATTAAGACGACGAACTCATCACCTCCGAGACGGGCGACGGTGTCGCCGGTGCGGGCCGCCGCCGCGAGCTGATCGGCAACCTTGCGCAAGAGCTCGTCGCCTGCTTGATGGCCGAGGTTGTCATTCACGTCTTTGAATCCGTCGAGATCGACGAGCAAGACAGCGACCCTCGTCCCGAGACGGCGAGCCCGGTCAAGTGCGTGCTCGGCTCGGTCGTTAAAGAGTGCCCGGTTCGAGAGACCCGTCAGTTGGTCATGGAATGCCTGGTGTCGAAGCTCGACCTCCAAGAGACGTTGACTCGTGATGTCGCGGGTGTTGATCACGTATCCCTGCACGTCCGCGTCGCCAGTCAGGTTGGCGACGTTTGACTCCGCGTAGCGGAGACGGCCCGAGGCGTCGTTCAGCTCCCAGACGACCTGTTCGACCCTGCTCGGCACGGGCCGACGGATCGCATCGACGAGCGGCGCGAAGAGCGCTCCGAAAGAAGCGAGGTTGCGCCCGACCAGGTCTTCTCGCCGCCAGCCGTAACTGTTTCGGACGCCTTGGGAGAAGGAGGTGATCGTGAGGTCCGCGCGGACGACCATGACGATGTCGGAGGATCGTTCGAAGAGCGCGTCGAAGTGCCGCTCACGGCCGATCAGCTCAAGTGTCCGTGCTCGCACACGTTGCTCAAGGCTCTCTATCAGGGCGTGGTTCTCCGCGACGACGACCAGTGCGTAGACAAGGGCGAGCATCGCCACGGCAAAGACGACCCACACGCCCGTGTGATCGATCCGCCCGTTGCTCGTGATGAGGTGGTTCGTCGAAGCGATGCTCAAGCCGACACCCGCCACAAGAACCGGAATGGTCGCGAGCAGCCAGAACCGACGAACGATCGCTCGGCCACCAGCCTCTTGGGCGCGGACGGCGGCACTGTGTCGAGCTCCCGATCCCTCCGTCGTTGTCGGTGCCTGGCGTTCGATTGCTAGATGCCGGTCGAACGCGAGTGCGCCTGCCCCGACCATGAGGAAGCCGACAAACCACCCTGCATTGGTCGGTGAGATGGAGCCACCGTCTTGGACGGTGGTGAGGTACCAGAAGTACGAGTCAGCGACCGCGAGCAACACCATTCCGGCACAGAGCCAGCCCAGGTTGCCGAGCGCACGCTCCCGATTTCGACTGAGCACGAACAGCAACGCGGTCAGCGCGATCGCGTCAGAGATCGGGTACGCGAGCGACACCAGCTGCTCTTCGAGCGGAGGATGCGACGTTGCGATCGCGGGCGCGAGCAACACGGTCCAAACTGAAGCGAGCACGCCCGATGCGATCAGCGATCCTTCGAGAATCGCGCGGGCCCAGGAAAGCAGTACCGAGGGCGTGTCGACGAACCCGAGTACGCCGAGCACGATAAGCGTCGGTGACAACAAAAAGAAGAGGTCGCAGATCGACGGCACCGGCGGTGTCTCGCCGAAGCCGACGAGCATGACCGTAAAGATCACCTGACCGACACCCCACGACAGGGTTCCGAGGCCGATCAACGTCCACGAACGTCGAGATCGCCCACTTTGGCGACGAGCGACTACGGCGCAGACAAAAGCCGCCACGAGCGGCGTGATCGCCTGGCCGATGTTGTCGAATCCGACCCAGGCCGAGGTTCCCCCTGGGTGAACTGTGATCCCGGCGATGAACAGCACTGACGCGATGGCACCAGAGATGACGTAGAGGCGGAGCGGTTGGGCGCCGATCTCCTGGTCCATGTAGTTCAACCACCCCGGTTCTGAGTCCTGCCACGAGCAAAGTTGGTGGCGAAGCTGATCGCGACAAGCCGCTCGCTGCGCCCGCGACCAAGCGGAGCAGGAAGACGCCGATAGAGGTATCGGCCTCTATGACGTAGCCTGTAGACGGCCAGATCGGCACCGAGACGCCGAGGTCCTCCGTCGAACGCCGAGACGTTCGAGCTCTTCTCGCGCACGAGACGCCAGAGTTTGGCTGACGGCGGCAAGCTAGCACGCCGTTGCTTCGCCACCACCGCGAACTCTGGGCAACTGCTCAGCAAATCCTCAGCGAAGTCCTGTATTCCTAAGTCATGGCAGGACTTCCAACTGGGCTAGATGTTGACGAAGCGGTGCGAGAACCGTCAATCCCCTTCCGGCCCGACCAGATCGCTAACCAAGGCACCTACTCACTCGTACGAGGACCCGACTTCTACGGCGTCTGGGAGACGGGATCGCCGACCGACGAGTTGATCGAGCGATTCCCGCTGACAATGCAAGGTTGGTTCGCCGCGCGACGGCGCGTCGGGTCGCTCGAGAACGTCCCAGACGGTGGTTACGCCTCGCCTATCACGTCGCCGGCCGCGAACCAGACCGCCCTCTTCTCGGCGTCAGTCGTCCTCGTCGGCGTGATACTCGGAGTTGCCGGAATGTTCCCGAGTTACCTCGGTGGGACGAGCCTCGGCTCTCAGGCGGACCAGCTCGTCCCGCACATCGCCTACGTGCTCGGCTGGTCGCTCGTTGCGGCACTGCTCCTAGTCGATCGCAGATTCGCCCGAGGCGCCGCCGGAGTTGGCGTTGGCCTCAGCGTCATCTCGTTCGGCTTCTTCCTCACCGACGTGTTGACCGCGAGCGTCAGTCGCGGTGAGAACCCGGGGGCTGGCCTGTACCTTTCACTCGCCGGGTGGATCGCCTGCGCCACAGGTAGCGCTGTCGCGCTCTTGGCGCTTCGATCCCCCGCTCCACGAGGCAGACCCGTCGCGTGGAGCCGCCCGATCGTGGTAGCCGGGGGTATTGGCGCGCTTGGTGCCGCAGTCGCGTTCGCGCTGCCCTGGGACAGCTACACCGTGACCGCCGCGACGACGGGTGCGGCACAGACGACGACCGCTGGTGACATCTTCGCCAACCCCGGCGCGATCATCGTCGGCAACGTCATCACCATGGCACTGATAGTCGCGGTACTCGTCGTTGCGATCGCCTGGCGACCGACCCTCGTCGGTGTCACCGTTCTGGCAGGGGCGCTCGTGCCCCTTGCCGCCCAGGTGTTCGCCACGCTTGCACAGCCCCTTCCGCCGCTTAGCAACTTCGGCGTTACCGCTGCCCAGGCGATCGAGGGCCAGGTCACCGTGGCCGGCTCGTACACAGGTTGGTTCTACCTCTACTGCGCGTTCATCGCAGGTCTCGTCCTTGTGGCGGGTTGGATCGCGTCCAACACAAGCAGCTCGGCGACCGCCTAGCCAACGAGCGCCGGCGCCGCGTAGCTACGTGACGTCGCCACCTCTCCGCAGGTCGTGCCACCGATGTCAACGAGGCTCTCGAGACTGCCGGCCCCGGGACCGAGCGGTCGTTGCCGGCTCCCGCCCACAACTGGACTCGAATCCGGTCACAGGCGACCCGTTCCTCGTGACTCGAGCGGGTACCCGACGACGTCGGCGAGCCGTATCCGTCACGCGATCTGGTTCTCTCGTCAAAGCTACGGTGGGATGACCGCATCTGGTGTGGCGCGGGTCGCTTCTTCGGCGGAATGGGATACCTCGATGGACAAGAACTGGGATACCTCGATGGACAAGAACAAGGAGAAGCGATGATCTCGAGTGACGACTACGTCTGGTTTGTCAATCGGACGCTTGATCAGATGGTGGAGATCCTCCGCCAGCTCGGCGACGAACACGCCTCCGAACGCCCCGAGCTTCCGGGCGCGAATTCAGCGTTCGGCATCGTTACGCACTGCCTTGGCGTGATGACCTCCTGGGCGGGACATCTCGTCGCCGGGAGAGAGGTCGTCCGCGACCGCGAGGCCGAGTTTCAAGCAACTGGTGACGTCGAGTCGCTCGTCGCGAAGATCGACGTCGCGAGGGTGCAATTTCGCGTAGACATCGACGCCGCGCAGCTCGACGCCCCCCTCCATTTCGCGGTGTCTCCCGCGGACGCGGCACTGCCACTCGGTAAACGCCAGGGCGCGGCGCTCGTCCACATCTTCGAGGAGCTCGCACAGCATCTCGGGCAGATGGAGATCACTCGCGACATCCTGGTCGCGAGTGACTAGCGGCGTTCCATGCTCGTCTGATCAGCGCGCGGCGCAGGTGCGATAACGATTCGCGCCAACGGGTACCTACGCCAGATAAGCCTCGCCGTCGTCGACGATGAACGCCTGCCCGTCGCGAAGCGCCTGAAAGGGCAGACCCGCCTCGAGCAAGTGCGCAACCGCCAACTCAGCGAGCGGCGCCTCTTCATGTTCGGATCGCCAGTGCGGCACGATTCGCCACGGCACCCAGCCGAGTGCCTCGGGTCGAACGTCGGGAGCGTAGCCGTCGGCGACGGCATCGGGCTCGTCGATCAAGTGGCATCCGTCAAGGTCTGGACCAACGACACAGGCGCCCGCGCTGTAGCCGCCGTAGACGATGCGATTCTCGACGAGCTGCTCGCGGATGGCTGCTCGAAAGCCCGCTTCGGTCATCGCCCTGGCGAGCACGAAGGTGTTGCCGCCCACGGCGAAGACAAGGTCATAGTTCGCGAGCCGCGCCCGGAGACCGTCTTCGTCGTCGAAGTACGAACGCAGGTCGAGCTCCTCGCAAGAGAACCCAAGTACGCGAAGCGCCGCAAACTCCTGCTCGAAATATTTCAGTCGCTCACCGCGGTAGGCGTCGCGGGCGTTGAATATCACCGCCGTCCGGGCCTTACCCCCGGCGAGTTCCCGAAGCGCCGCGGCGTTGTCCCCAAGTCCATAGGAGCTGAGGTAGAGCCGCATCGCACTACTTTGCCACGGCCCCGCAACCCGGCTGCCGCCCGGAGGGCGGTTAGCTCGGTAGGCAGAGAGCGCGAATACGCGGGCCGCGGCGCGCGATCCGGCGTGGCGGAATCTCGCTAGCCGAGCTCGAAGGAGACCTTCAGCGCGCGCCGCTCGTGTGCCATATCCATCGCCAACTGGATGTCGTCGAGCGCGTAGCGGGGCTCGAGGAGGTGACCGACGTCGAGGGCACCGGACTCGATGAGCTCGATTGCCTCGTGGAACGACGTCAGTCCCTCTTCGATCTGCGCGTTCCCCGCCATCACGATCGTGCAGCCGCGCGCGAACGCCTCGGCGAGCGGGAAGCCAACTGCTCCTGCATGCTCAGGCAGCCCGAAAAAGCCCGTCCGCCCGAGATAGCGGGTGGCCGAGATGCACTCCGCCCGACACGCGTCGAATCCCGCGGCCTCGATCACCAGCTCCGCGCCAGCGCCGTCGGTGTATTCGAGGACCGCGTCCACAAACGATCGCTCCGGCGCCTGCACGACGACATCGGCACCAAGTTTTTCGGCGGCTTCGAGCCGGGCAGGTTCGAGGTCACAGACGATGACACGAGAGAAACCCTCAAGCTTGGCGAGCTGCAAGGCAAAGAGGCCGGCGGTTCCAGCTCCGAGTATCGCTGCGGTGCAACCATCCGCGGAGAGACCGGTCGGCCAGTAACGGCGAAAGCCGTTGATGACGGTGCCGAGTGGCTGCGCCATGACGATCTGATGCGGAGACGCCGCAGTCGAGAGTGCCACGAGAAATCGCTCATCGACGACCTGGAGATCGGCGAAACAGGCCCCGACGCCGGGCATCGGAACAGTGAGGACGCGATCGCCAACCGCCCAACTTGCCGATCGCGACTCAACGATCGTCCCGACTCCCTCGTGACCCGGCCTACCAGGTGTGAGCGGGAACGCGACGACGTGGCCGCCGAAGACCGTCCGCAGATCACTCCCACAGACCGATGCCGACTCCATCTGCACGAGGACTTGCCCTGGCTCGGGGGCCGGGACGCCGACCTCGATCACCTCGAAGGTGCCCTGCCGGACTAGCTGGACCGCTTGCACTTCGTCCCTTTCGGCGAGCGCAACGAGCTACAGACTGCGATTGACGAGCGGTCTGGCATACAGGGGATGGCCGGTGCTTCGAACCTCGTGTTCGATTGTGAAGAGCACCTTGTCATCGTCGAGATCGACGATGTCTTTGAAGCGGTACTGGTGCTCCACCTTCTCATAGGCCAGACCCCGCTCCTCCAACTTCGCGTACGGCCCATCGATGTCGGAAAGGTAGACCTGCACGTGATGTCCGTCGTAGTCGCTTAGGTCCGCGTCGGTCTCGCGAAAGACGAGCCGCTGGTGGCTGCCCATCGCGCAACTGGCGACGACTCCCTCGTCCTCATCCAACTCGGTCTGCGCGCCGAGCACCTCGTGGTAGAAGCGGGCTATGCCGCCCGCCGCACCGACGGGCACATCGAACGCCACGTAGGACATAGCGCGCTCGGTCTGCCCGTCAGGATCAAAGCAGCGGAATCGATTGCCCCACGGCGACGTGACCTCGACGAACTCCTCGCTTTCCGCGAACGCAAAGTCAGTTCCGACGAACTCGCTAGTTAGGCCCGCCAAGCGGCCGAGTAGACCTTCGCGACCCGGCAGCGCGAGGCCGACATGACCGCGCAGAACCTGTGGCGTCCCGGTAGGCAGGTGAAACTGACTGCGCCCGATGTTGATCCACATGTTCACCACGCCGGTCATGAGCTCTGGGTCCCGAGTCAGCCCGAGTCCGTCGACGTAGAACGCGAGGGCCATTGCCTGATCAGGTATTTGAACATTCACGTGTTCGAGCGCAAGCACATTGCTCAGCTCGTCTACAACGCTCTCGAGTTCGATCGTCATCTTCCCCACCTCCGAATTCACCGCGCCTGTGCAACCAGCGCCTAACGCTCTAGGCAAAGGCTGCCACCATTTTCGCTCGATCGCCATCAGGTGTTGAGCGACTCATCTCCTCGGCCGATTCACGGGCGGATTCCAACGGAGCAAGAACGGGCGTTCTAGCCGCTCTAAAGGCCCAAGCCCGCTTCAATCGTGCTGTTGGAACTAGCTGCCCCGCTCCGAACGGCCTCGGTCCGACGTCGCACTATGCGACGCGATGCGCACCTGAAGCTGCCAGCGCGCTGAAAAACTGCGGCGTCAAAAGTCCCTCGAAGGCAAAGGCTGCCTCCACCGTCTGAATGATCCAATCCTCGTCGTCGGCGTTTATGAGCGCGACCACGCAACCTCCGAAGCCGCCGCCGATCATTCGAGCGCCGTAGGCGCCGGCTCGCTCTGCAGCCTCGGCAGCGAGGTCCAGCTCCTTGCAACTGACTTCGAAGTCGTCCCGAAGTGATCGATGCGCCGCGGAGAGAACCGGCCCTATTTCCACGAGACGCCCTGCCGTTAGCGACTCCGCGACGCTCAGCACTCGGTCGTTCTCGGTGATCACGTGACGCGCCCGACGTCGGACAACTTCATCAGGGATCTTCGCTAGGTCACGAAGTGTCGCATCTCGTAGCGCTCGGACCCCGATGAGCTTGGCCGCGAGTTCGCAAGCGGCTCGACGGTCGGCGTAGGCGGAGGTCGCTAACTGGCGGCGCACTCGTGTGTCGATGACGAGGAGCTCCAAGCCCGCAGGTGCGAGGTCGAAGCCAAGTTGTTCGATCTCGCCGCTTCGGGTGTCGAACAGGATCGCGTGGCCCGATATACAACAAAGCGATGCAGTTTGGTCCATGATTCCTGAGGGAACGCCGACGTAGGCGTTTTCAGCACGTTGACAAAGCAAGGCAAGGTCTTGCAGTCGAAGTTCGGGCGCGAAGAGGTCCCGAAGTGCAAGGCCGATCGCGCACTCCAAGGCTGCGGACGACGAGAGCCCCGCTCCGATCGGCACGGTGCTCTCTAAATGGATGTCCAGACCGCTGACCGCAAGGCCCGCTTGGTCAATCGCCCATACGACACCGAACGCGTAGTCCGACCAGGACGTGGTGCCGATCTGCGGCGAGAGGTCGCGCAGGTGCGCCGAGACCAGTGGCCGCGACGTAGCTGGAGCACTCGATGAGCTGACTTGCACCAGATCATCGTCCCGCCTGCGGAGTGCCGCGGTCGTCGTGGCATCGAGTGCCATCGGCAACACCAGGCCGTCATTGAAGTCAGTGAACTCCCCGATGATGTTCAACCGCCCAGGTGCTGCCCAGACACCCTCGGGCGAGCTCGAAAAGGTGCTCTCAAAGCTCGTTGTCATCGATCTTGAGCCGTGCGACATCTAGTCACCCTGTCGACGGATCATCAAGCACACTTCTGCCTTCTTCGATGCAGCGAGACGCGCCCGTCGAGTAAGTACAGCCACGCTCGCCGCTAACGCGAGGACGTATCACGCTGACCGCAATCGTTCGGCGGCCGACTCCGGTGAGATGTCGGAAATGAACGCGTCCATCCCCGATTCGGTTCCCGCAAGGAACTTGAGCTTGTGCACCGCTCTTCGGATCGAGAAGAGCTCGAGGTGCAGCGCGAACGCATCCTCGGCGCCGGACGGCGCTTGATGCCATCCTGAGATGTACGGCATCGGGACACCGAAGAGCGCATCGAAGCGTCGGAGGAGCTCGAGGTAGAGAAGGCAGAACTCTGAACTCGCTGATTCGGCTAGGGCGATGAGATTAGGTGCTCGAGATCTCGGATAGAGATGCACCTCGAATGGCCACTTTGCCGCGTGGGGAACAAATGCGGTCCAATGCTCACCGCTAAGGACCACCCTGGACCCGCTGCTCTCGTTTGCGACCACGTCATCGAAGAGATTTCGACCCGTCGAGGAGAAGTGCCGTCGAACAGCGGCAAGGACTCGAGATGTGCGAGACGTGACGAAGGGGAAGGCGTAGATCTGACCATGCGGGTGGCTCTCGGTGGCCCCGATCTCCGGGCCACGATTTTCAAAGCAGTACACCTGAGCGACGTCGGCGCGGATGCTTAACGCCGCGGTTCTATCCACCCAGGCGTCAAGAACGAGGCGCACCCGCAGAGGGGAGAGCTCGCGAAAGGAGCTGTCGTGATCGTCGGTGAAGCAGATCACCTCGCAACGACCGACGGCAGGAAGCGCCTCGTCTACCCCTATTCCGGCCTCTGGAGCACGGTGACCCGATCCCGAGAACGCCGGAAAACGGTTCTCAAAGACCACAACGTCATAGTCAGATTCTGGGATCTCTGAGAGGTTGGTCGCGCTCGACGGGCAAAAGGGACACGTGTCGCCTGTCGGAAGGTAGATACGGTCTTGGCGATGCGACGCGATCGTCACCCAGGTTTCGGTTAGTTCGTCGTGGCGCAGCTGAGATCCGTGTTCGACCATCGGAAGATCGCGCCTGTCGTGCGCAGTCCGAGCGGGCCGGCCGTCCTCGTCGAAGTAGATGAGGTCGCGCCCATCGCCGAGGCTGATTGTTGTTTTTATCACCGGAGCCCGCCCTCTCCCAGCAGTCATCCAAGATCGGCTCGTCGACCCTCCTGCATCCTAAGGTTGCCACCCCCAATTCGAGCGCCTCCGACGACCTTGAAAAGCGATACCTCGCACTCCGCCGTCTCGCCAAGCGTGGCAGGATCACGAGAGCGGACGAACGGCATCGAGAGCGCTGATGACTAAGAAAGAAGTCCCAGAATGCGATCAGATCTGCCCCGGGACGCCCGTGAGTCGGCTCCGTCGAACCTGGACGACCGGTGCTCTTGTGGCTCGCTCCATCCGGTCGATATCGAAATGGTCGTGATCAGCGACACGGCCATCGACGAGCTCGTCAGTTACGGCGAGCGCCACTCCTGGTCAAGGCCCTTCGTCGTGATGGACGCCAACACCGAAGAAGTGCTCGGCGGAGAGGTGATCGAGGCGCTGCGAGGACGCTCGATGTTGCCCGAATCCCTCTCCTTTCCCGAGCGATCCGGTCTGCTGGCAGATGCGAAGAGCGTGGAACGGCTCGAAGACGCGCTCAGATCATCGACGCCAGATGCGGTGATCGCCGTCGGATCCGGGGTGGTGACCGACGTCACGCGATTCGTCACGCACCGCTTGGGAAGCGAGTTCGTGAGCGTGCCGACAGCCGCCTCGATGGACGGCTACGCCTCAAGTGTTGCGGCGATGCAGTTCGATGGCATGAAGACAACCTCGAGCGCGATCGCGCCCAGTGCGATCTTCGCGGATCCAAGAGTCATCGCAAGGGCCCCTCGAGAGATGACGCGATCTGGAATCGGGGATCTTCTCGGAAAAGCATCGGCACACATCGATTGGCACCTCTCACACGGCCTCTGGGCGGAACCGCTCTGCGAGGTCGTTGAGCGGCGTGTGGCCGATCCGATGGTGCATGTCGCGTCGCATGTACGCGAGATCCTCGAGCAGTCACCCGAGGGCGTTGAGCAGCTGCTTCGTGGCCTCGTTGAATCTGGCATCGCCATGACGATGGTGGGGAGCTCACGTCCAGCGAGTGGCTGTGAGCACCACGCCTCTCACTTTTGGGATCTGCAAGCCTCGCTCGGCAGACAGCTGCACGCTCCCCACGGCCTACAGGTCGGGTATGCGACGCACTTCGCGCTCCGCCTTCAAGAGTGGGCACTAGCCGGTGACCATATCGGCGTGCCGACGTTGCCGCGGGCGCCTGAGCCCGAAAGCGACGAGGCGCGTTCGTGGTTCGCGGGGCATCTGCTTGAGGTCGAGGCAGTGATGGAGGAGAAGCAGTCGTTCTCTTCGTCACACGAAAAGGCCTGGCCGCGGAGCGCGCCGAGCTGGGCCGCGGTGCTCGCGGGCACCGAAGGGGCGAGAAGCGTGGCGCCATTGGTTCATGCAGCACTGAACGCTGCTGGGATTCCCGATACGCCTGGATTTCTTGATCTCGATGCGGAGATGCTCTCCGCCACGTTTCGGTTCGCAAACCGCATTCGGGCCCGCTACACAGTGATCGACTTCTTGGAAGGTCAAGGACTCCTCGACGAGGGGGTCGCATCCGTGCTTGGGCAGATCTCGTACTAACTACCCTGAGCTTTCGCGACTTAGGCCTCAGTCGGCTTGGCCGTAGTACGCGTCGGGCCCGTGTTTTCGTCTGAAGTGCCGGTCGACTAACGCGGAGTCGAGCGGAGGTATGCCTGGCCGAAGTGCCACGCTCAGGAGTGCCATCTGGGCTACCGCCTCTAACGTCGTCGCTCGCTCGAGCGCGTCGTTGGCGTCCTTACCCCAGACGAAGGGGCCGTGCCCAGGCACGAGAGCGGCCGGAAGGTCCGCGACGCCGTGCTTGGCGATGAGCTCGCGCAAAGCGACGCCGGTGCTCAATTCGTAGGAAGTCGCGATCTCCTCGGCGCTCAGATGGCGAGCGAGCGGGATCGATCCCGGACAGAAGTCTGCATGCGTCGTTCCAAGGATCGGGATTTCGAGCTCGGCCTGTGCCCAAGAGGTCGCCCAGGTTGAGTGCGTATGGACAACGCCGCCGATCTCTGAAAAGGATCGATAGAGCTCGAGGTGGGTCGGCGTGTCAGTGGAAGGTTTACGCTCGCCCTCGACAATCTCGCCGTCGAGGGTCAAGATCACGATGTCACCAACATCCATGATCGCGTAATCGACGCCACTTGCCTTGATCGCGATCACGCCGGCGTCGCGGTCGATCCCACTCGCATTGCCCCACGTGAGCGTCACGAGATTCTGTCGGACCAGACCGAGATTCGCAGCCAGGACCTCTTCTCGGAGGCCGTCGCGGTAGCGCGCGCCCGAGGTCATCTCCTAGATCTCGACGAAGTCGATGTCGAGCAGTTCGGCGAGAATCCGCCAACGCTCGACGTGATCACCGAGATTGAGACAGAAGTGGTGGGTGCCACCGTGGCGAAGCCACTCCGTCAGGTACTTGCGCATTCCAGAATCTGGACGGAAGTGGAAGTACGGCATCTGCACGAGTGGAAGCTCTGGAGTGTCGAGAATCTCTCCGCGCGCGACGGCAAGGCAGTAATGCTCGCCTTCGAGGGCGATCAGGGTCGCCGTTGTAGCGATGCCTGGCTGGGCCGAGAAGACCGTCGTTGGAGGGTTGTCAAGGCCACCGATGCCAAGCGGTCGGTCGACGAGCCGGATCGGACGGTCACTACGGGCGATACGCCAGTTGCCCTCACCCATGTGGCTAATGAGCACCGAGTCGAGCTCATAGTCCATCGCGTACATCTCGCTGAAGTGCGCGTCACCGATGAGGGTGTGGCTCGCACAGACAAGCACCGCTGCATTCGTATCGCCTTCGGCACCGTAGCCGTAGCCATCCGCCATCATGTTCGACGCAGCGAGCAGCGGTAGCTGTTTGAACCGCCCGTCTCTGCCGACAGGTTCGAAGTGCACGGAAAGGCCGTCGTAGCCGCCCCCGTCGATAATCTCGCGCAGCGCTATCTCGAATCGAATCGCATAGTCGTGATTCTCCACCGTCAGATTCGGGTCGACTTCAAACTGCGTGAAGTGTTGTGCGCGCATGGTCTCCACCGCTGACGGAGTGACCGTCTGTATTCGCGCGAAGACGTCCCCGAGGTTCTCGTTCACAACCGTCGGACCGAGCTTTCTAAGCAGCGCGGTCGCGTCGTATTGCACGTCTTCCATACCGTTCATCGGGTATCCAAAGAGCGCGATCTTCGTCCGCTTCAGCTTTGTCACGGTCTGGGCCGCTCGCGCCCACGACTCGAACGCGAGGAGGAACTCTGGCGAGCGCCACTCCTCGGTGATTACCGAGTACGGAAGTCCCGCGCGGAGCATGGCGTTCGATTGGTCCTGAGCTCCGTGGATTCCCTGGTTGTAGGTGAGGTCATCCATGGTCCAGCTCGCGGTGACGACAGGATCCGGCTGGATATTCGCGAGTAGCAACGGGAGTGGATTCTCCAGGAGAGCCCGCAGGGTCCTCATCGCCGGACCGTAGGTCAGCATCACGATCATGATGCCGTCGAGCTCTTTCGTGTTGAGGTCCTTCACGATCTCTTCGATGTCGTCGCGGTCGCGAGCGGGGCGAGTGAAGATGACGTCGGCAACAGGAGCGAGTTGCGCGCAAAGTGATCGCGAGAACTCCGCCTGATGCTCGGTGATTCGGGGGATCATCTCGTCGTACAGCTCCTGCATGATGCCGAGCATGCCGACGCGGGGTCGTTCGTTCAACTCGTCTCGCCTCCCCTTAGTACTACGCCGTCTTGGGGCAAGTACCATCCTCGTCCCCAATCTACTTCCGGCGCTCGCCAAGCTCCTCGTTCACGCTGGACGACTCGGCGTGCACGATCTCGGTGTTCGCCACCACACCGGTCTCAGGACTCTCGTTCGTCGGGTGCGGCGTCGTGCGGCGCCAACGAAGAGCCGCGCCGAAGTCGTTTGAGGGTGTGAAGCCACTCCCCGTGGTCTCGTCCGAGCGCATCATGAAGGCCGCAGAATGCGGAGTAGACCGCGTCGTAGACCCCTTTGTTCGCAGCTCTCGGCTCGTAGCGGGCGGCGACAGCCGGTTTCAGCACGGTGACTGCCTCGAAGATATCGCCGAAGCCACCGCGCGACGACCCCGCAGCGAGCGCTCCAAAGAGCGCCGAACCACGTGCGGGAATCTGGCTGGATGCTGGAACCATCACACTCAGCCCCGTGATGTCAGCGAGGAGCTGCATCATGAGCGGGCTTCGCTCGGCGATGCCGCCACAAGCCACGATCTCATCGAGGGTTAGGCCGTGCTCGCGAAAGTTCTCGATGATTCGCCGGGTGCCGAAGGCCACGGACTCAAGAAGTGCCCGATAGATCTCCGATCTCGTGGTTGCGAGCGTCAGCCCGGCGATGACTCCAGAGAGGTCGGCGTCACCGAGAATGCTTCGATTCCCGCTCCACCAGTCGAGTACGACAAGGCCGCTCGATCCAGGAGCGAGTACCGCGGCCTCCGCGTCAAGAGCGACATGCCAGCTCTCCCCCGTGCTCGACGACGGCGCATCCAGCTCGAGGAGACGATCACCGAACCAGGCGAACATGTCGCCTACTGCGGCCTGTCCCGCCTCGTAGCCGAAGAAGCCGGGTATGAAACCGTCTTCTACGACACCGGTGATGCCCGGCATCTGTACCTCATGTTCGTCAAGCACGAGATCACAGATGGAGGTTCCGATGACCATTACGAATGGGCCGGGGCGTTGTACGCCGACCGCGGGAAGTGCGACGAAGGCATCGACGTTCCCGATCGCAACCGCTACGTCGGTGCTGAGCCCGAGTCTGTTGGCCATCTCGGGCGTGAGCGTGCCTGCCGAGGTTCCAGGTGGGAAGAACTCAGTACCTAGTTTCTCTGAGGGATCCGGGAAGCCTGGGTATGCCTCTTCGAAGAACTCTCGAGAAGGAAGGCCGGCGCCAGCCAACCAGCACGCCTTGTACCCTGCGGTCGAGCTCGCCCGCGAGAGCGAGCCCGTTAGCTGCCAGACGATCCAGTCGGTCGCTTCGACGAAGACGTCCATCGCATCGTAGAGAGGTCGATCGCGAAGCCACGTCTCGATGAGTTTGGGGAAGTACCACTCCGCGGAGAGACGTCCCCCGTATCGAGCAAGAAAGTGTTCACCGCGCCGGTGTGCCACCTCGTTCAGCCGGTCGGCGACCGGCTGCGCCGTGTGATGCTTCCAGAGCTTCACAAAGGAGAATGGATGATCACTCCATTCGCTGATGGCACACATCGGCGTTCCGTCGCGTGTTGTCGGCAAGACCGTACAGGCAGTGAAGTCCACGCCGATTCCGATGACCTCGCTAGCGCGCACATTTCCGTCAGCGAGCGCCTCGGGCACGCCTTGAAAGATGACGTCGAGGTAGTCCTGAGGAGCCTGTAGGGCGGTATCTGGCTCAAGTGGGACATCGTTTGTAGGCAGTCGCTGGTCGATGACGCCGTGCGCGTAACGAACCTCCCGCACAGCGATCTCTTCGCCGGTAGCGAGATCCAACAACAGCACGCGCCCTGACTCGGTCCCGAAGTCGATGCCGATACTTACTCGGCGCGTCGGCAAAGCACCTGAGCTACGCATTGCTTACATCGCCGAGTCCTGGTCGATTGCGCGCCGGCTTGTGGTCGATCGAATGTCCGGGAATATCGGCGGTGAGGTCGGCAACCTCTCGGTACCTCGCACGCACCGAGTCAAGCGATGGGCTTTCGTAGGTCCTGGACGCGGTGGTCTGCCAAGTGGGAGGCGCCGGCGTGCCACGAAGTATCCAGGCAGCCTGTCTCGCTGCGCCGATCGCCACGTGCTCAGCTGGCTCGGCGACGACGACCGGGCGTCCGAAAATACCCGGCGCGATCTGGCGAACCGCTTCGGATCGACTGGCACCGCCGATCAATATGACCCGGTCGACCCGGACCCCGTTTGCAAGGAGCGCATCGAGTCCCGCCGCAAGGCCGCAAAGCATTCCCTCGAATGCGGCCCGGGCAAGATTTTCCGGCGTCCATGACGAGAGCCGGAGCCCGTGTATCGCCCCAGTCGCGAACGGTCGGTTCGGTGTGCGCTCGCCCTCTAGGTACGGGACGACGACAAGGCCGTCCGCTCCCGGTGCGGTCGCGAGCGCCATCGCGGACAGCGCGTCGAGGTTAACTCCGAGAAGCGTCGCCGTGGAATCGAGGACCCGCGCGGCGTTCATGGTGCAAACGAGCGGCAAAAAGCGACCCGTAGCGTCGGCGAAGCCGGCGATTATTCCGCTGGGGTCGTTGGTGGGCTGGTCGCAGACGGCAAAGACGGTGCCAGAGGTACCGACGGAGATGATCACGTCGCCGGGCGTGGCGCCGACACCGAGCGCGGCTCCCGCGTTGTCTCCTGAGCCACATCCGAGCACCTGACCCGAAAGCGAGCGTCCGGCGCTCTCAGCGGGGCCGAGCAGCAGTGGGAGATCAGGCGTGTGCCCGAAGGCCTGGCGAAGGAGATCGAGTCGATAGCTGCCGCTCGTTGGTGAGAAATATCCCGTACCACTCGCCTCGCTCCGATCGGTCGCGAGCGCACCGTCTCCCCTGGCTCGTCCCTGTGGCGCACCGGCGAGCTGCCACGTGATCCAGTCGTGGGGAAGACAGACGGTCGCCGTCCGGGCGGCATTCGCTGGTTCGTTCGCTAGGAGCCATCGCAGTTTGGTGATCGTGAACGATGCCACCGGAACGCTGCCAATCGCGTCCGCCCAGGCCCGGCCACCGAGATCCGGGCCGCCAAGTTCATCCACGAGCTGAGCCGAGGCGGTGCCGGATCGGGTGTCGTTCCAAAGCAGTGCCGGGCGGACGACATCGCCGCGCTCGTCTAGGCAGACCATGCCGTGCTGTTGTGCCCCGACAGAGATGGCATCGACGTCGTCGAGCCCTCCCGCTCGCGAGATGGCGGTCTCGAGGGCTGTCATCCAGGCATGCGGGTCCACCTCGGTTCCTGGAGGGTGTAAAGCGGATCCGGATCGGAGCACTGCCCCGGTCGCTTCGTCGCAGATGACGATCTTGCTCGATTGAGTGGAGGAGTCGATGCCAGCGACGAGGCTCACTGATCTCGAGTCGGAGTCGTCGGTAGCGAACACGCATGCACGTCGAGCAACGTTCTAGCGAGCGCCGAGAATGTGCTCAATCGCCAGTTGGTCGAGGTGAACCATGCCGTAGCCCTTGTTCGCAGCGGCGTCGACGTCGTAGCGCTCAAACGACGTCTGGTCGCCGCGAAGTTGCGCTGCTGTCTCACCCGCGCCAAGCGTGGGCTCGGCGAGCTCGTCGACTTGGCTCGCATGCAGCGCGGCTTGTACCTCTGGATCGGCACGGAAGGCCTTTGCGCGCTCTTTCAAGAGGAGGTAGGTCTGCATATTTGACGACGCAGCAGTCCACACACCTTCGACGTCCTCGGTCCTAAGGGGCTTGAAATCAAAATGACGCGGTCCGTCGTATGCGGGCCCTCCATTCGGGCCACCATTTTCGAGGAGATCCACCAGACCAAATGCGTTCAGGAGGTCGCCATGGCCAAAGACGAGATCCTGGTCGTACTTCGGGCCTCGTTGACCGTTGAGGTCGATATGGAACAGCTTTCCTTGCCAAAGGGCCTGGGAGATGCTGTGCACGAAGTTCATCCCGGCCATCTGCTCATGCCCGACCTCCGGATTGACACCGACCATCTCGCGGTGTTCGAGCGTAGAGATGAACGCCAAAGCGCTCCCCACCGTTGGCAAGATGATGTCGCCTCGAGGTTCGTTGGGCTTGGGTTCGATTGCGAACCGGATCGAGTAGCCCTGATCGAGGCAGTACTGAGCAAGCAGGTCAATGCCCTCGCGGTAGCGATCAAGCGCCGCTCGTACGTCCTTGCCCGCATCGCTCTCCGAGCCCTCGCGTCCGCCCCAAAAGACATAGGTCGGCGCACCGAGTTCTGCGGCAAGGTCCAGGTTCCTCATCACCTTTCGAAGCGCATAGCGACGGACGCCACGATCGTTCGCCGTGAAGGCACCCTCTTTGAACATCGGGTGCGTAAACAGGTTCGTGGTCATCATCGCCACCACGATGTCAGCGGCATCCGCCGCGACTCGAAAGCGCTTGATCAGCCGCTCGCGCTCGGTCTCGTCACTGCCAAAGGGAATCAGGTCGTCGTCGTGGAAGGAGACCCCCCAGGCGCCGAGCTCTCCAAGCCGTGAGACCGAGACAACCGGATCGAGAGGAGGCCGCGTGGCGTCGCCGAAGGTGTCTCGGGCCTGCCAGCCAATTGTCCATAATCCGAAGGAAAACTTGTCCTGCTTCGTTGGCTCAATCATCTATGCGCCCTTTCAGCTCATGTGGTGGTGCCAAAACCCCTTTGCGACGCTTCGTTCTGCCCTCGGCGGCGGTGGTGCTCAGCGACCTCAGGCGCGAGACGGTGCCAGAAGGGACTTGTCGGCTTCGCTCAGACGCTCTGACGCGGAGGCCGCCTGGTGCCAGTACGGGTAGATCAACGGCATCGCGCTTACCGTGTCGAGTCGCGATCGTTCGGACTCGTCGAGCTTTAGATCCGCCGCTGCAATGTTGTCGAGTAGTTGCTCCTCGGTGCGAGCCCCGAAGATCACAGAAGACACAGCCGGTTTGCCGAGAATGTACGCCAGCGCGACCTGAGCGGGCGAGACCCCTCGACCGCTCGCGACGTCGATCAGCACGTCGATGATGTCGAACATTCGCTCTTTGTCGTACACAGGTGGCTCACCCCACTCGGTCGCCATCCGGGAGCCTTCCGGCGGCTCGACGCCGCGCCGGAGTTTGCCGGAGAGGATGCCTCCCGCGAGCGGGCTCCAGACAAGAATCCCCATCCCTGAATCGATCGAGAGCGGAACGAGCTCGTATTCGGCCTCTCGGTTCAACAAGGAGTAGTAAATCTGCTGTGTGACATATCGCTGAAGTCCTCTCCGCTCAGAGATGCCGAGCGCCTTCATGACATGCCACGCGGAGTGGTTCGACACCCCGACGTAGCGGACCTTTCCCTGACTCACGAGGGTGTCGAGCGCGTCCAGGGTCTCTTCCATCGGGGTCACGCCATCTCGCTGATGCACCTGGTACAGATCGATGTAATCGGTCTGTAGGCGCCGAAGGCTCGCCTCGCAGGCTTGTAGGAGATACCTGCGGGAAAGTCCGGCATCGTTTTGACCGCTCCCCATCGCAAAGCGCGCCTTGGTAGCGAGAACGATGTCGTCACGCCGCCCTAGGAGTACTTCGCCAACGATCTCCTCTGAACGACCGGCGGAGTAGACGTCAGCGGTGTCGATGAAATTGATCCCACCTTCGATGCCGATGTCGACGATCCGACGAGCCTCATCGACCTCAGTTGTTCCCACGTAGGAGAACTTTCCCTGACCACCAAAGGTCATGGTCCCAAGGGTGAGCGCCGAGACTCGAAGCCCCGTATAGCCGAGCTGGCGGTACTCCATCTAGGTGCCTCCTCTAGGTGCGGCGAGCGAAAGTGCAACGGTCCCGTCAACTTCGACGTAGCGGCCTCGCAGCTTGAGCGTAGGCGCGAGAGTCGAACGCGAATCGCGCGTGTTGGGCCTAAGGAGAGCTCTGTTGCTCGGCCTCAACGCGTCGGCGAAAGTCCGCAACCATCAGATCGGTGAGCTCATCTAGGGACGTATCCGAAGTGTTCTGATCGAGAACGATCCGGCCATCTTGGAGCACGTTCAGGCGGTCACAGAGCTCGAAGAGGTGCGTGTAGTTATGGTCGATGATGAGCATCGAAATTCCATGGTTTCGTGACAGGTCTTTCACGAGTTCGATAACGAGCGCGGACTCCTTAGCGCCCATTGCTGCCAGTGGCTCGTCGAGTAGCAGGACCTTATTTGTCGACTGCGTCGCTCGTGCGAGTGCCACTGCTTGACGCTGTCCGCCGGAGAGCTTCTCCACGAGCGCCTCGACGCTCGGAATATCGATCCTGATCTCCGCGAGGTGCTGACGAGCCAACTCCTTCATCTTCTTATTCGAGAGCCAACCGATCTTCCCGAATCTCGTGATCTCCCGATTCAGGAAGAGGTTCTCGTAGACGCTCAGGGCCGGAACGAGCGCCAAATCCTGATAGACGGTCTCGATGCCAGCACGACGGGCTTCTCTCACCGAATGGAAGTCGACGGGCTTCTCGTCAAGGAAGATCTGTCCTTCGTCTTGGTGCTGAAAGCCAGCGAGAATCTTGACGAAGGTGCTCTTGCCGCTACCGTTGTCGCCTACCAGGCCGAGCACTTCGCCGCGCTTGATGTGAAGGTCAATCCCCCGAAGGGCGATGAGGGGCCCGAATCGCTTCGTGATTCCCTCAGTTCGAAGGACCAGATCTGCAGGCGAGATGATAGGTGCTTTGGCAGCGGCTGCCTCGAGTGGGTCGATGCTTGGGTCGATGCTCATGAGGGGCTCGCCGAGGTTGCGCGACCGATCTGTACATTCACTGCCATGGCCAACAAGATAACGGCGCCTTCAACGAGGATGAACCAGTTGGCACTCACACCGATGAGGTTGAAGCCATCTTCGAGGACGCCAAGGACGATGGCACCGATGAGTGTCCCGAGCACCGTTGCCTTTCCGCCCGTAAGAGCAGTTCCTCCGATGACGGCGGCCGATACACCGCTCAACATCTCCGTCAGCCCCGGAGCCGCCGGATCCAGGCTGCCGATACGGATCGAGTCGAAGATTCCGATAATGCCGGAGATCAGGGCGATGATGATAAAGCACATGATTTTGATGGTCCGGACAGGTATGCCTGCCTCTTCTGCGCCGAGCTGGTTGCCGCCGGTCGCGGTGATGTGGACTCCAAACGCGGTCCCCTTCAACATCGCCCACACGAGCAGCACGACAATGAGCGCGCACGCAGGCTCTGACCAGTTCGAGATGCCGACCCAGGCGCCGAACTTGCCTGTCGTGCCGACCATGTCAGTCTGGATGTCGTTCGAGCCAATGAGCACGAAGCCGGCGAGCACGTAGTTCGTGCCGAGCGTGGCCACGAACGACGGAACTCTTAACCAGACGGTTAGCCCGCCGTTGACGGCTCCGATGGCGATGCAGCCCAAAAGGGAGATCGCGATGCCCCATCCGAGGGGCACGCTGTGCTGGTGAAGGAGCACCACGAACCAAGGCGCGGTGAGAAAGACCTGCCCTGCGGAGAGATCAATTTCGGCGAGGTCGAGCAAGAGCACTTCGCCAGCGCCGATAACCGCGATCGGCGCGACGTACTGCAGCATCGTGACGACGTTCGCGTAGGAGTAGAACGCTGAGTTTCTTATAGAGAAATACGCCAACAAGATGACGAGGACGACGGCAATGGTCGTCTCTGGTCGACGAAAGAGGACGTTGGTGACGCGGCGCGCCCTCCCCTGCTCCGCGTATCGCGAAACCGGGGAGGGCTCCGACCCCTCAGGAGGCGCCGTGATCATGTCGTCTTCTGCTTTGCCTGTTCAGCTCTTTGCCTGTTCAGCGGAAACGGGCGGTCAGACCGCGATCGTTTTCGGTGGGGTGTAGGCCGTCTCCCTCACAGAGGCTCCCTCGTATCGAGTGGCGTGAGTCAGGTACGGGCCGACGTTGGCACTGGTTACGAATCCGAGGCCGGTGTCGGTGTCACATGGCTTCATCAGCCCAGCTGAGATCTGGTACAAGAACAGCTGGATCGTCGAGACGAAGCCCTGCAGGTAGGCCTGCTGGTCGATCGTGAAGATGAGGTTGCCTGCCTGCACACCTTGGAGAACAGGGGTGCCGACATCCCACGCCGAGCCGCCAACCTTGCCGTGCAGCTTGTTCTTCGAGATGCACTGTGCGACAGCGATTCCGTCACCGGAGTCGACGGCGTAGAAGAACTTGACGTCTTTGTGACCCTGGTACCACGACTCGACAGCAGTGGTCTCCTGGGCCTGAAGTGCTCCTCCAGCAATCGTCGCGGTTTCGAGGCCTGCTGCCTTGAAGATCGGCGTCGCCCCATCGATACGCGGCTGGATGTTGCCACTACCAGGAGTTGCGATCACCATGCCGACGAGGCTGCCCTTTGGAACAGCCGCGACGATGCGCGCGGCAGCCGCAGCCCCAGCAGTCTGGTTGCTCTGGCCGATGTAGCAAAGGCGGTTGTTCCCCGCCTCGTCCGCGTTGTATGCGATAACCGGGATACCAGCCTCAAGCGCCTTGTTGACCGGAGAGTTGAAGGCCCCTGGGGCGATCAACGTCGTCGCGATACCGGCGACCTTGCCAGCCGTGGCGACGTTGATGGCGTTGACCATGTCCGAGACGACCGAGTTCGCCGAGCCAGTCCACTGTGGCTTCGGGATTCCGAGGATCGTTGCGGCGTCTGCGAGCCCGTACTGGGTTGCGGTGAAGAACGTGTTCGTCGTGACATGGTTGACGAACGTGAACTTGTAGTTCGGGTGGGTTGCAAACAGCGGGTGCGACTCGTCACGGTGCGTCTGTGCTGAGGCGCCGCGCTCGGTGAGCACGTCCATCAGTCCACCCATGAGGGGGACAGATGCTGCCGCGACTCCCGCGTTACGCAAGAAGCGGCGGCGCGAAACGTCGTACTGCTTCGGGTCTACCTCGTGTGCTTCGAACTTTCCCATACCCTCTGTCCCCTCTGTTGAGATTTCACAGCGCGCGTTCTGTAACGCGGCTTGAAAGTGAATGTATGCACTTGCTCGCCCGCGGATGACTTCTGTTCGCACTCAGAGCATGTGCTCGATCGAGGGGGATCTCGACGCGCCCATGCTCCTTATCGCCCCAGCTTGCAGACCTATCCCCCGTCGGCCTTCTCCCCAGCACATCGACGAACCTCAGCCCGTCGATGTCTGACGCCGAACGTTACACAGCGCCGGGTTATGTAGCAATCGTTTTGAAACTTTCGAAATCGCGGCGTGGTCGTCGTCAAGTTTGGCGACGACTCGTCCTCGGTCACACTCCCGCTGGAGCTCGTAGCGTGCCTGCGTAAAGAACGGGCGTGGTCCCGAGTCCGGTGATCCAGAATGGGATCGGCACCTGCCCCGCCGGCCCACCTTCGACCAGAACATCATGGCGCGCTAGGCAGGGCAAAGATCGCGTACGAGAGCGACCGACGCTCAGGACGCACTTCGAGATGGCGACTCGAGCATCCCGTAGGCCCGGCTAGGAATCAGCCGAATCACCGCCCGGCGTTCGGCGACCATGGCGGCCCGGTAGACCGCCCAGTTCTCATGCTCTCCGGCCAGCACCCTATAAAGGTCGACCAGCTCGTCAACAGTCGCGTCGTCGGGCGACGCCGCGACCGGCGTCAGCTCCACTTCGCCCTCGAGAACCGCGTACGCGAAGAAGTCGGCTCGCGTCACGTGCAGTGCCGCCCAGGGCCGTCTAGCCAGATTGAGGTACTTTGCGCGATCTCCCGTCACCGAGACCCGTATCAGGCCATCTTCGGAGCAGTGCTGCAACACGTTCGACAGCTGCGGATGGCCGTTCGCACGCATCGTGATCAACACCCCCTGACGTGTCGTTCGAGCAAATGCCACGGCGTCATCGAGTTCCACGAGTTGAGCAACGATTTCGCAGGGCGACATATTCCACGAAGCCGACGTGGTGTCGGTCACGCCGTCACTCCTCGGGATGGAACGGCAGCGCCTACACTCCCGGCCAGACAATTCCCGTTCGGTGCAGTGCCACTGGACCCAGCACGACCGGAGGAAGCAAGAGTGTTCGCCACGGCTAAATGGATTGCAGCGAGTGCATCGCTGTCACTGATCGGCACGCTCGCCGTGCTGCCTGCGGCGCAAGCGGCCCCGGCTTTGCCGCTCAAAGGCTCGACTGCGTCATTTTTCCTCACCGGCATCGCGATTAACGGCGTCAGCTTCATGACCGGCACGAAGATCACGGAGAAGTCCGAGAACGCCTGTTACGAAATGCTCGGCGGAGCGGGTACCCCGAACAGCGTGACAGCCGTCGCAATCTTCGACGCTGAGGGTGTGCCCGCCACTGCCGCCGCAACAGTCAAGCTCGTGACGCCGTTCCAGACCGTGACGGGATCGGGCAAGTTCTCGAAGGTGATCTTTCGCGCCACGCACCTGTGGGGTGGAGTCGTCCCTGCTGGCAACTACTACCGGTTCGCGAACATGCAAGGTGGCTCAGTCGAGACCGTCGACGGAAGGTACGTGGTCAGTGCAACGGCAACCTTTGCCGGCCACAAGCTGAGCGCGCACGGCTCCGTAGTCGTCGACTGCTGACCACGAGGCTCGCAATCGGCTGCAGCGCCCTCGCCTAGAGGTGCTCGGATTCGACAGTGTCGCGCATGGCCGATACCGCACGTCGAGGCGATTAAACGATTTGGCATGATGTCGGAATGGCTTCGCAACCGCATCGCACCTGGCACCGCTGGCAGGTCCCGGGCCACCAATGACGGGCCGCGAGCGATGGTGCGGCGGGAGGAATCGGCCTGAGCGACCAAGCGAGCGACTACGGGATCCACAACCGCTTATCAAGCGGCGGATCGCGTCGGGTCGGGGCGCGATGGAACAACCAAACGCCACGGGCGACGGTGACTCGTCGCTCACGCCCGTCTTTTGGATGATGGTGGCGCTAACCGGTGTCGCGACCGGACTGTTTGGTGACTTCTTGATGTGGATCCTCTTTGGGATTCTCGCCCGTTCGAGACCCCTGCTCCAAGCGGGGCAGGGGTCGCCGCGGTCTACAACGTGCCACTCGGCGGTGCGCTGTTCAGGCCTGGATTGCCGGTTGGCGCATTCGCCATGGTTGGTGCCGCCGCCATGATCGGCGCCTCGATGCACGCCCCCCGCACGGCCCTCGCGCTCGTTCTTGAGCTGACCCACAGCGGATTCCCGCTGATGGTCCCGCTCAACGCCGCGACGCTGACGGCGACCGCAGTCGCGCGCCACGTGGATGGCTACTCCATCTACTCCGCCCGACTCTCAGCTGCACCATCGAGCGCCTGAGCGCGGGCATCGACGAGACGACTATGGAAAGAGCCGAGGAGCACAACGTGATGATCCGTCAAGCGACAGCGGCGGACTTCGACGCGTGGGTGGATCTCTATATCGCCGTCGCCGACGAAGGCAGGTGGATCGGCGCGGAGTCTCCCGTCGACCGGGAGTCGCGCCGCCTCGTTTTCGAGCGGTACCAGAACTCGAACGCGGGGGTGATCCTGATCGCGGAGATCGCCGGCCAACTCCGTGGCAATCTCAGCCTCGAGCTCAGCCACGGCATCACGGAGCTTGGCATGATCGTTGAGCAGGGATGGCGCGGCCAAGGCATCGGGACACAACTGCTCGAAGCGGGGATCTCCTGGGGGAGCGAACATGGAGCGCACAAGGTGACGCTCACCGTTTGGCCGCACAACCGATCAGCGATCGCCCTCTATCGCAAATTCGGATTCGTCGAAGAAGGGCTGCTCCGACGCCACTATCGGCGCCGGAGCGGGGCGCTCTGGGATGCGATCGCGATGGGGCTCGTGCTCGACCTTGAATCCCCCGGCGCGCCGGATGACCTTTAGAGCTCGAGGAGCCGTCTCCACACCTTCGAGGTGGCAGCTTCGATTCGGCCTTCGCGACCGGGGGCCTGCGCCACTAGCGACCAGCGGTCCAGCCGGTGCCAGTTGCGAGAGACCTCCCTCGCAGTTCCTACTGGGCGTACTTCCCCGTCAGCTGCGGAGCGGTTGGCCCCTCGAACCCACCCTCGTGCTGTTGCAAGCGAGTCCGGCGCTCCCAGGTCCGCTTCAAGTCGTCGCGGACGGTGATGTGGAGCCGACTCATGCCTTCGACCTCGAGCTCCACATGGTCCCCGTCCATGAATGGGTTCAGTCCGCGGTGATTGGTGCCGGTGGCGAGCAGGTCGCCCGGCTCGAGCGTGTGCACGGAGGAGACGAACTCAATGCAGCGCGGGATCTTGTGCGCCATGTCGTCGGAGTTGAAGTCCTGCATCAAGACGCCGTTGTTCCAGAGTCGGATCGAAAGGTTCTGCGGGTCGGCTACTTCGTCGGCCGTCACGATGAATGGCCCGATCGGACAGAATGTATCCCTCGACTTCATCTGGTAGAAGCCGTTCGAGGCAGGCGGCAAACCTCGGGCAGAGCCGTCGATGAAGTTCGTGTAGCCGAAGATGTAGCTCATCGCCTCGGCTTCGGGCACGTTCGTGCCGCGCTTGCCGATGATGAGCCCCAGCTCGGCCTCACCCTCGAAGATCGTTGCGGGCACATCAGGGAGCAGCATCGAGTCGCCGTCGCCGATGACCGCGTTCGGAGACTTGTGGAAGGCGTTAATCGGTGGCTTCTCCGACAGCGTGCCGTTCTCCATGTAGTTCACGGCCATGCAGTCGATGTTGTTCGGACGGGGAAGTGGCGGCCGGATCCGGACGGAGCTGAGCGGCACACCGTCGCCGTCCGCCGCTGCCCTGGTCAGTATCTCCTGGTACTCCGACCAGTTCTCGATGACGCCTCGGATCACGTCTTGTGGATGCGTCCGGGCGATGTCAGCGACCGCCGAGCTCACGTCCACGACGGTGTCGTCCTTGGCTACGCCGAACTTGAAGTCATCAAAAAAAAGTAGTCTCACGGTCTCACGCCCCTTTAGTCACGGCGACGATACATCGGCCGACGCCACCGCGGCACCGAGCAACGAGCATCGCCCTTCGGACCTGATCGGAGCACCGACGCGATGGACAACGCGATCGCTGCGGGGCACGCGCCGACGAGTCGTGGATATCATCACCTGATGAGTGAAACCGGACCAGCTGCCGCCAAGACCTGGCGCTATCGCTTCTCGCGACCTGATGGCGAGGAGATCGAGGTCGGTGAGTTCGTCAGCGACGAGGCCGCAGAGATCCGTGCCCGCTCGATCTCTAAGGCCCAAGAGGTGCCGATAGTGATTGGGCGCCACGACCACGTCGACTGGGAGTACGTAACCGAAGTCGACGAGCGCCCCTAGGGAGAATGGTCAGCAGGCCCTGATTGCCCGCGGTCTCGGCGAGGGTCGCGCGGCCTTGGGCTCGGCGACAGCGCAGCGCCGCCGTGCTTGGTTGCGGTGTTGTCGAATCAGTCAACGAGCTCTCCGAGCACGACGTCGAGCGAGAGCCGTTTGCCATCCCGCAACACCTCTAGAACCACCTGCTGATCGATCCGCGACTCGACCATCAGCCCCTGGAGACCGGCAAGATCCGTCGTAACTAGGTCACCGAGGGAGAGAATCCGGTCGCCTGGCTGCACCCCCGCGATCCCAGCCGGGCTTCCAGACGTCACCGAGGCCACGGTGATCGCCCTCGATTGGCCCAAACTCCGCACCAGCGGCGCCGGCAACGGCCGGCTCGCTCCGCCGACACCGAGGAAGGCGCGCCGGACGCGCCCGGTCGACATCAGCGAGCCGATGATCTGGCGAGTGACACCGTTCACCGGCACTGCGAGCCCCAGACCCTGTCCGATGCTAGGACCTACCACCGCGGTGTTGACACCGACGACCTCTGCGGCCGTGTTGGCGAGTGCGCCGCCGGAGTTGCCCGGGTGCAGCGCCGCGTCGGTCTGGATGACGTTGTCGATCATCCTCGCGCGGGCTCCGCGGCTTGTCGGCAGTGAACGCCCGAGGGCGCTGATCACGCCGGCGCTGAGCGAGCCGCTGTAGCCGAGCGGGCTGCCAACGGCGACTACGAGCTGGCCGACGCGAAGTCTCGCGGCATCGCCAAGCACAGCCGGAGTGAGGTCGGTCGCCTCGCATCGGACAACGGCGAGATCCGAGTGGCGGTCAACTCCGATCACCTCGGCACGGACTTCCTCGCCGGTCGCGATCTCGACCGTCAACGCGTGCGCCCCGTCAACTACGTGGGCCGAGGTGAGCAAGAACCCGTCTGGAGTCAACGAGATCGCCGACCCGCCGCCGGCGCGTCGTCCCCCGCGGTCGCCGCCGATCTCGACGCGGATGCTCACGACCGAGGGAAGCAGCCGACTCGCGACGTTGACGACGGCGGCCGAATAGGCGTCGAGAGCCGCCTCGTCTGGGCTGGGCTCATCTGTCGTTGACGACGCAGACGCGCCGTCGGGCTGTAGATCCAGGGTCACTACGCTTCGCCTACAGATGCTTCAGTCGCGTCGAAGTCGACCAGCACGTCGATCTCGTCAGTTCCTCGAAGAATGCGCAGGCTAAGCGAGCTGCCTGCGTCGGCGAGGACCTGCTGGAGGTCGTCCACGGTCGTTATTGCGACGTCACCTGCCCGTAGGATCTGGTCGCCACGCCGAAGCCCTGCCCTGGCGGCCGGTCCACTCTCGTCGAGGGCGCGGATGAGCGGCGCCTCGACGGGCGGGAGTCCGACGGCGACCCGCATGCGGCGAGCGGCCGCTGGCGGCACGACTGCTATGCCGAGACTCCGTCTCGTCGCGACCTCGCCTGCGGCGGCTCGCTCGACGAACCTGCGAAAGTCCTGGCCGGTTGGGAGCGCCAAGTAGAAGCCCGAGTCGACGCGATGCGTGTTGATCCCGACGAGCCGACCACCTGCGTCGACAATCGGGCCACCCGAAGAACCTCGGGGCAGCGGCGCCGTGTGCTCGACACCACCGGTGATTCGGCTCCCACGAGGACCCCGAAAGGCGCGGTCCACTGACGACACGGTTCCGGTCGTAACTCGGAGCGAACGCCCACCCGGGCGAGAGAGTGCGAATACAACGTCCCCGAGCTGGACGTCAGCCTCGGCCTCCTCGAACACTGGACTGCCCGCTGTGTCGACGCGCAAGAGCGCAAGGTCGCCGTCGATATCCGCACCCGCAAGGGACGCTTCGACCTGCCGTCCGTCACCAAAGGTGACCACCGCTTCTTCGCCACCGAGATTGTGCGTGTTGGTGATGACGAGACCGTCAGCGACCACAACGCCGCACCCACGGTTGTTGATTCCGACGACAGAGGGTCCGACTCGCTCGGCGAGACCCCGGATGGTTTCTGGTAGTTCTTGGTGATCGATAGGCGACATGTGAGAGGTCCTTCCTTGTCACTTGCAATATGAAAGTGACATTGAGACTAACCTCGCCCTATGAACTTCGGGTCAGGAACGTCGGCGATGGGAAAGACCAGATGAGCGAGGTTGAGAACGTGCAGGAGATCTCGACGGCGGTGGCATTGACGAGCGCGCTGGAACGTATCGGTGACCGCTGGACCTTGCTCACCGTGGCGGCGTTGCTCGACGGGCCTCGGCGCTTCGGAGAGCTCGCGGAGGCCGTCGACGGCATCTCAACCAACGTGTTGACGAGTCGTCTGCGTGCGCTCGAGCGACTCGGGCTCATCGTCGCCTCGCCGTACTCCGATCGCCCACCACGCTACGAGTACCAGCTCGCCGACTCCGGCAGGGAGCTCGCCGATGCGATACGCCTCTTGTCCGCATGGGGTGCGGAGGCGGGACCGAATCCAAGCGGGTTGATCCACGCTGCCTGCTCGACCGGCCTCGAAGTGCGCTACTACTGCCCGACGTGTGACCAGGTCGTGACCGATGCCGACGAGGTCTGGGTCTGAGGCGACCCGACGCCGCTAGCCGGGAAGGCTTCGACAGGCCTCATCACCTTCGGGCGAAGGTGACTGCAGCGCGGACGCAACTGGGAGGACGCGACTGGGAGGCAGCGCGCGCGATTGAGTGATTATCTTGCACGCGGGAGAATCGGGCAATGTGCGACGAGATACCGCAGCATCCAATCGAGATCGCGTGGCTCTGTGTCGACTGCAGCGACCCGGAGACGCTTGCAACATGGTGGCAAGGATTGGTTGGTGGCGAACTCAGTGTCGACGGTGACGGCGACGTACATCTCGACGGTGGACCGCTGCCGCTGCTCTTCCTCGCAGTCCCCGATCAGAAGCGGTTAAAGAACCGTCTCCACGTCGATCTTCGCGTCGACGACTTCGAGGCCGCAGTCGCGAAGGCGCTTGGCCTCGGAGCCCAGGCCGCCGACGACGTCTTCGTCAGCGAGTGGTGGCGCGTGCTTCGCGACCCGGAAGGTAACGAGTTCTGCATCATCCGCCCGAAGAACCAGGCCGTTTAACTCGACGAGGAACGCAGTTCCCTCGTCGACCGACTCCCGCTAGCCCGGATCTTTCGTCCAGATAGCCCGGAATCACCGGCAATTGCCGCGTAAAAGCCCTCCTCAGCTGGGAGAATGTGAGTCGACCAAGACCAACATTCCCTAACCTCGGAGGGCTCCTTGAAGGTTCACCGTAGTCG